>HF989485.1:0-4962 GCA_000432175.1 Eubacterium sp. CAG:786 | reverse complement strand
TCCTGCGGTACAGAAAGAGCACCATTGCGTACCTTTTCATCGGGGGCATAGCGGGAGCCTCCATGTCCTATATCTGGACGATAATCGCGAAGCTTGTCATCGACATGATAACCAGACAGGCAGGCGCGGCAGATAAGGACGTCACACCCCTGCTGTGGCTTGTGGTGTTCACCACGGTGGTGGAATTCATCATGATGTGGCTGAATACCACGGCTGCAAAGAAGCTAAGGACGGGCTTTCTGTACACGCGCCTCAAGCTTATCGAGGAGCGTATCGCAAAGACAATGACCCTGGAATACGAGCAGCTGGAGGACCCCGACATGCTCGACCGCCTGCAGAAAGCCAAGCGCTCGGCAGAGGGCGAGTGGATGGGTCTGGGCGCACTCATGAGCAACATGTGGTCTACTGCCGTGCAGCTTGTCGCGGTACTCACCGCGGTGGGTATCATCTTCACGCTCAACGGCTGGCTGGTGCTCATCATATTCGTGCTGTCGTTCATACAGTTCGAGTATTTCGACTATATCCGCATAAAGGATAAGGAAGTCATGTGGGACGCTATGGCTCCCCACTGGCGCAGAATGAACTACATGCAGGAAACTGCCACGGATTTCTCCTACGCAAAGGATATAAGGCTTTACGGCATGAAGCCGTGGCTTCTCGGGAAGTATAAGGACATAAACAAAATCGAGCTGGAACACTGGATACAATCCCGAAAATACTGGGCTATGAATGTCTGGTTCGGTCAGGGGATTTCTCTGGTGCGCAACGTCCTGATTTACGGCTGGCTCATCTACGACATGCTGTTCAACGGCATGTCCATCGGCGATTTCACGCTGTACACCGGCAGCGCCATCACGTTTTCAATGTACGTCAGCCAGTTTCTGCAGTCCCTGGGGGGAATGCGGGAGCAATCCGCGAAGGTGGACGACTTCCGCAGCTACATGGACATAAAGAACGCGGACGAGCTTCAGGAGAAGCACACCCCCGTCCCGGAAGCCGACGGCTACACGTTCGAATTCCGTAACGTATCGTTCAGGTACAAGGGGCAGGAGAATTACGCGCTGAAAAACCTGAACCTCACGTTCAGCGCCGGACAGCGGCTCGCGGTGGTGGGGCTCAACGGCGCGGGGAAATCCACGTTTATAAAGTTACTGCTGCGGCTGTACGACGTGACCGAGGGGCAGATACTCTGCAACGGAATCGATATCCGTGAGTTCGACAGAACCGAGTACTTTAAATTGTTCTCTCCGGCTTTCCAGGAAGTGGAGGTATTCGCGTTCCCGCTGTGCGAGAACGTTTCGATGCGGCTCAGCGGGGACACCGACCGCGCGAAGGCAGAGGAATTCCTGCGGGCTGCGGGTATGGGCGAAAAGCTCGACAAGCTGCCTAAGGGGATAGACACCGAAATGCTGAAGGTGCTTTACGACGACGGCGTTGACCTCTCCGGCGGCGAAAAGCAGAAAATGGCGCTGGCAAGGGCGCTGTACAAGAACGCCCCGGTGGTGGTCCTTGACGAACCCACAGCGGCTCTCGACGCCCTCGCGGAATACAGGCTGTATCAGAGTTTCGATGGCATGATAGGCGGCAAATCCGCGGTGTACATATCCCACAGGCTGTCGTCCACACGCTTCTGCGACACCATCGCGATGTTCAAGGGCGGCGAGATGGTGGAATATGGCACCCATGAGGAGCTTCTGAACAAAAACGGCGCCTATGCGGAGATGTTCCGCGTGCAGGCGCAGTATTACGTTGAGGACGGCGCTGAGCCCGCTCCCGCAGAGGAAGGGGGCGTTGTCCATGAGTAAAAAAGAAAGAAAGCCCGGAGCGGTTTTCCGTACGCTGAAATTCTACCTGCCGGTGGCATGGAAGCTGAACAAGCGGTACTTTATAGTTTCGGTGATAAACGTTATCGTGCAGGCGGTTCTGCCGTTCATCGACCTGATATTCCTGCCGCTGCTGGTGGACGTTCTCTGCCAGCCGACGCGCGACATTCCGCAGATATTGCTGTACGCGGCGCTGATGGTGGGGCTCGATATTGCGGTGGGGACCCTCGGCATGCAGCTGACCGTCTACCTTGAACGCTTTGAGGACGTGTTCCTGAACTATTCCCGCGAGATGGTGGCAGAGCGCTGCATGGAGATCGATTTCGCGCTCACCGAGAACAAGGAAGCCCTCGACCAGATACGCAAGGCGAACGACGGCATAGACTGGTCCGGAGGTCTGCACGGCATCTGCGTGAATTTCTTCAACATCATATCCAACGCGATAAAGATAGTCGGCGTTGTGACGATACTTGCGGTCTCCGCACCCTGGCTGCTGCTGATAATCGGCGTGCTGCTGGCGATCTCTTCGATACTCAACGCGAAGAAGAACCGCATAGAGATAAAGTGGTTCAGCGAGCTTTCAAAGGTGGACCGCGTGTATTACTACATCAACTACGAGCAGGAGGATATCCGCTTTGCAAAGGATATCCGGCTGTACGGCGCGGCTGCCACGCTCATCGCGAAAGCCGCTCAGCAGCTGAAGCGCCATCTTGAGTTCGACGTGAACAAGATGGACGAACAGTATCCGCTGGACGTGCTGAACGTGGTGGTGACTGCGCTGCGGGATTTCGGCACCTATCTCTACCTCGGTATCCTGGCGATACTTAAATTCATCACGATAGGTCAGTTCTCGCAGCTCACCACTGCGGGGGGAACATTCAACACTGCCGTGCAGGGAATGATATTCAACCTGCAGGACATCGTGATGCGCTGCAACTACGCCTGCGAAACCGTGAAGCTTATGGAGTACCCGCCGTACATCCAGAAAGGCACGCGGAAGGTCGAGGACCTGAAAAATCCGCACGAGATAGAGTTCCGGAATGTGAGCTTCTCCTACCCTAACACCGGCGTGCAGGTGCTTAAGAACGTTTCGATAAAGATAAAGGCGGGGGAGCGGCTTTCCGTCGTCGGGCTGAACGGCGCGGGAAAGACCACGTTCATCAAGCTGCTGTGCCGGCTCTACGATACCGATGAGGGTGAAATACTCCTCGACGGCGTGAATATCCGGGATTACGACTACGACGAGTACATGAAGCTGTTCTCGGTGGTTTTCCAGGATTTCCGGCTGCTGGCGTTCTCGGTGCAGGACAATATCCTGCTGGGCAGGGAGGACGCGCCGGAAGCGGTGGACGCGGTGCTTGAAAAGGTGGGACTCCTCGACAAGGTGAACACGCTGCCCCACGGCAGGGATACGATGATGTTCCGGCAGTTCGAAAAGGACGGCGTGCAGCTTTCCGGAGGGGAACAGCAGAAGCTTGCGATAGCAAGGGCGCTGTACAAGGACGCCCCCGTCGTTATTCTCGACGAGCCGACAGCGGCTCTCGACCCCGTCGCGGAATACGAGATATACTGCCGATTCAACGAGCTTGTGGGGGGAAAGACTGCGGTGTACATATCCCACCGCCTTTCAAGCTGCAAGTTCTGCGACCGCATCGCGGTGTTCTCGGACTGCACCATAAAGGAACTCGGCACCCACGACGAGCTTGTCCACAAGCCCGGGGGAATATATGCGGAGATGTTCGCAGCCCAGGCACAGTACTATGTTTAATTCGGAATTAGGAATTAGGAATTCGGAATTTAGGTGTCCGCTTGCGCGGACTTTATCTCAAAAGATTTATTAGAAAATGCACAGGGCGAAAGAACCACTTTCGCCCTGTGTTGCATTTGTAAAAGTTTTTGGAATATTATCGCCGGAGGCGATACCATAATTCCGAATTACGAATTCCGAATTGAACTCAACTTTACTTTTTCCTCTTATAGTGAAAGAACCTTATGTTCCTGCACTCCGATGATATCACCGGGGAGGTCTCGGCTATCTCCCATGCCTTGTCGTGCTCGATGTCCTCAAAGAAAACGTCCCCGTGGAAGTTCTCGTAGATGCGGGTTATGTAGGCTTCGTCGCAGTGCGGCAGGAGTTCCTTGTACACCTCGGCGCCGCCGATAACGAAAACCTCGCCCTGCGCCTTGTCGGTATATTTCAGCAGTTCCTCGACGGAAGCGAAAACCTTTGCGCCCTCAAGCTCCTTTACGCTGCGGGAAATAACGCAGTTGTCGCGCCCGGGAAGCGGCTTCCTTGAAAGGCTGTCCCAGGTCTTTCTGCCCATGACTACGGTCGCGCCCTGTGTGGTTTCGCGGAAGAACTTCATGTCCTCGGGAATATCCGCGAGCAGTGCGCCGTCCTTTCCGATAGCCCAGTCGTGGTCTGCTGAAAGAATTAATTTCATAGCTGTATCCTCCTTGGTTTTGTATAAGGTTACCATGATATAATCATATCATTTTACGGCGTGAATGTCAAGGGAATATCTCAGGACGCGCCGAATAAACCGAAGCGCAGCAAAAACAGTCGCGCGACCCGCAGAAACAAGAACGCTGACCGCGTGATGTGAATAAAATACAGTAGCCGGATATCGTGCGATTTTCCGGCAGTGCCTGCATAACTTCCACGGCGTCGGCAATAATATAGACAACGCCGGTTTCGGGAACCGCGGACAGAATACCTGCCCGATATTCCCCAGGGATAATCATGAAAGGATGATCGTGAAATGCTGGTAAAACGAGGAGAGATTTATTACGCGGATCTTAGTCCCGTGGTAGGCTCGGAGCAGGGAGGCGTTCGTCCCGTGCTGATAGTGCAGAACGACGTCGGCAACAAGCACAGCCCCACCGTGATAGCCGCTGCAATAACCAGTCAGAAGGACAAATCGAAGCTGCCGACACATATTTCGCTCAATGCCGCTTCCTGCGGACTTGCGAAGGACTCCATCGTGCTTCTGGAGCAGGTGCGTACATTGGATAAAAGACGGCTCAAGGAGCGCATGGGCGAGCTCGACAGCGACGCCATGTCCCAGGTGAACAACGCCCTTTCCGTCAGCTTTGGACTCTGAGTTTAATTCGGAATTCGGAATTGTGGTTGTCCCCC
>HF989484.1:37284-39229 GCA_000432175.1 Eubacterium sp. CAG:786 | reverse complement strand
CCTTGTCGAGCGCGACCTTCTGGAGGAATACGGCAGGCTCGACCTCCCGGGGCGCCCGATAGCCTATAAGACTACCGAGAACTTTCTGCGGTGCTTCGGGCTGGCAGACCTTGGCGCGCTGCCGACCATTCCGGACAGCACCGACCAGATGGATCTTGACGAGTACGACGAGATGAATTTCGGCGGTTCGGACTGACCGTGCGGCTGACTTTGCGGAGGTGATGTGATGGGCTGGATCATTGCGGGCGCAGTCGTGGCATTCATACTGATACTGCTCATGACTTCGGTGAAAGTCAGGTTTGAATACGACGGCGACCTGCGGCTGAAAATAAACTGGTATTTCATCACGATACTGAAAATACCCGCGCAGAAAAAGAAACAGAAGCGGCGCAACAAAGAAGTTGAAAAAGCCGCTGACGACGCCGTAAAGAAAGAAGCGAAAACTGCGGAAAAAACAGCGCAGGAAGATAAATCCGACGGAAATGGGACTTCCGCGGAGAAAAAGAAGTCCGCAGGAACTGAGCCGAAAAAGGCGCAGAAAACCCCCGCAAAATCGTCGGAAAAGCTCACGCTCAAAGACATCTGGGAAATTGTGAAATACGTCTGGGACAGCCTGGGCACGCCTCTCAGGAGGCTTCTCAGGGCGACCAGGATAAGCGGCTTCAGGCTGGATATAGTCTGCGGCGGCGACGACGCGGCAAAGGCTGCGCTGAATTATGGCAGGACAAGCGCTGTGGCAGGCGCAGCAGCGGCATTCCTTGAGGGGTGCTTCACTATGCGCAGCCCACAGTATAACATAACCGCCGACTTCATGTCGGAGGAAACGACCACGAGGTGCGAGTTCACCGCAAGGCTCACAGTCATCGCTGCGCTGGCGTTCCTTTTCTGGGCGCTGGGCAGGGCGGTGAGAAACTACCTTAACAGGAAAGAAGCTGCGGCAGCCCTCGGCAAGCTGAAAAAGTAACACACGAAGTTCTGAAAGGAGAATTCTTATGTCTAATGCTATCGAAGGTATTCTTGGCGTATCCATGGAGAAAATCAGGGAAATGGTGGACGTTAACACCATCGTCGGCGACGCGATAACTTCCCCGGACGGCACTACCATTATCCCGGTGTCAAAGGTGTCTTTCGGTTTCGCTTCCGGCGGGAGCGACCTGCCCACGCAGGCGGCTGAGAAGTTCGCGGGAGGCGCGGGCGCAGGCGTAACGGTCAAGCCGGTGGCTTTCATCGTCATCAGCCGCGACGGCGACGTTAAGCTGATGGAACTCGGCAGCAAGCCCAGCGCAGTAGATGGCATCGTTGACGCTATCCCCGGGCTTATCGAGAAGATAAAGGGCTTCGTCGGCGACAAGAAGAAAAAGGACAAGGAAGAAATAGAAGAAGAGGACAGCGCTGAATAATTCCCCGCAGAACTGCGCACCCTAATGATGGTAATATTTACATTGGGAGGACGCAGATATGAGGGCAAAATTCAGAGTTACGGCGCTGCTTGCGCTGGCTGTCTGGGCGCTTTCGGGAATAAGCGCGCACGCCGTTTCACCGGGAGATGTTTCGGCTGCGAGCGCTATTCTCATCGAGGCGCAGACGGGCACGGTGCTTTTTGAGAAGAACGCGGACCAGCACCGCGCCATGGCAAGCACCACCAAAATAATGACGGCGCTGCTGACGATAGAAGCAGGGGACCCCGACCGGGAATTCACCGTGGACCCGCTTGCGATACGCGTCGAGGGCACTTCCATGGGGCTGCGCGAGGGCGACCGCGTGAGCAGGCGCGACCTGCTTTACGGCATACTTCTGCCTTCCGGGAACGACGCTGCGAACGCGGCTGCCGTTTCAGTCAGCGGAAGCATTCCGGCGTTCGTGGAACTCATGAACCGCCGCGCGCAGGAACTCGGGCTTGCGGACACGCACTTCGTCACGCCGTCAGGTCTGGGCGCGGGCGGGC
>HF989484.1:24773-37267 GCA_000432175.1 Eubacterium sp. CAG:786 | reverse complement strand
CGGACGGGCACTACACAACCGCACGGGACCTGGCTTCCCTGACGGCTTTCGCGATGAAGGACGAGCTGTTCCGGGAGGTGGTTTCCTGCCAGAGCGCGGAGGTGGAATTCGGCAACCCGCCTTACAAGCGGACGCTGTATAATTCCAACAAGATGCTCAAGCGCTACGACGGCGCGATAGGCGTAAAGACCGGCTTCACTGACAACGCGCGCAGGTGCCTCGTTTCCGCTGCACAGCGCGGGGGAGTCACCCTTGTCGCAGTCACGCTGAACGCAGGCGACGACTGGAACGACCACACAAAAATGCTGGATCACGGCTTCACGCAGGTGCAGGCTTACCCGGCTGACGTGGGGTGCAGCTGCCGGGTCGCAGTCGCGGGCACGGGGAATTCCGTGGGAGTTTACGCCAGGAGCGCGACGCTCCCGCTGACTGCGGAACAGCGCGGGAAAGTCACGCGGAAAGTGCTGCTGCCGAATTTCGTTTACGGCACAGTCGAAAAGGGCGACCGGCTGGGGGAGATCCAGTTCCAGCTGGACGGGAAAAACGTGCTGGAATGCCCTCTCTACGCTGACAGCACCGTTGAAGTCCCCGGGGAAAGCCCCGGATTTTTCAGAGAGATATTAGCCAGACTGGGCGTTTTTGTCTAGCCGTGGAGATATAATTTCGCCCGGGAGGGCGTACATAGAAAGGCAGTTTATGGAGAAAGTCAGAATTCAGAAAATAATCGCAGACAGCGGCAGATGTTCGCGCCGCAAGGCTGAGGAACTCATTTCAGCGGGGGTAGTCACAGTCAACGGCAGACCCTGCACCCTGGGCGACAAGGCAGACCCGGTCAACGACCTTATCTGCGTCGAGGGAGAGGCAATTTCGGCTGAGCGCGCGGAAAAGCGCTATATAATACTCAACAAGCCCCGCGGGTACGTTACTTCCATGTCCGATGAGATGGGCAGGCGAGTGGCTTCCGACCTGCTGACGGACGTTGAGGAGAGAGTTTACCCTGTCGGCAGGCTGGACAGAAATTCCGAGGGTCTGCTGATATTCACAAACGACGGTGAGTTCGCAAACGACATCATGCACCCGTCAAGGCACGTCCCCAAGACCTACCGCGTTACCATCGACGGCGCCGTTTCAGAGGAGCAGCTGTCCCAGCTCATGTCGGGGGTAGTACTGGACGACGGCGTAAAGACGCTGCCCTGCACGGTCGAAGTTCTTTCAGAAGCCCCGGACAGAACGGTGCTCCGTTTTGTCATCAAGGAGGGCAGGAACCGTCAGATACGCCGCATGTGTTCCGCGGTGGGACTTGAAGTCGGCAGGCTGCGCAGAACTTCCATCGGCGGCGTGAAGCTGGGAATGCTCAAGCCGGGTGCCTACCGCGACCTGACCAAAGAGGAACTGCGCTCGCTGCGTGCTTCCATAGGAAAGGCAGCCCCGAGAAAGAAGAAGTGAGCACCGTCTGAACTGTGCCCGGATGTCGAAAAAGGACAGATATTACCGAAGTGTGAATTAATTTGAAACTCCGCTTTGTGAAAATTGACAAAAAATTAACCAGCGAATTGAGTGGTTTTATTGCAAAAGATAAAAAATTAAAAAATCGCTGATTTCCGCTTGTCATTTCATTTTCAATGTAGTATAATTATTGTGGATAAATTTTAATTAAGACGGCAGAAGTATGCCCGGAGCCAAATTCAGGCAATACCGCGCCGATCTCAATAGCAGTTATTGGAGGAGTTAAAATGGCGTTTTCAAAGACACTGGCTGAGATGGAACAGAACGTTCCGGACAGCGACGCAAGAAAAAGACTGACTGCTCTCTTTGATGAGGACAGCTTCACCGAGCTTGACAAGTTCCTGTCGGCTGACGGCGCGGTCAGCAGCGTTGCAGCAGGCTGCGGCTCAATCAACGGCGCTTCTGTTTATGCATATGCGCAGGACGTTTCCGTTAAGGGCGGCGCAGTTGACAAGAGTGCAGCGCTCAAGATCAAGAAGATCTACGAGCTGGCTGCAAAGAACGGTGCTCCCGTTGTCGCAATGTTCGACAGCAAGGGCGGCGACATCAACGAGGGTATGGAGGTTCTCGCTGACTACGGCGACATCATCAAGGCTTCCGCTGCTATTTCCGGCGTGGTTCCGCAGATCGCAGTCATCACAGGCGTATGCGCCGGCGCAGCCGCAGTTATCGCTGCAATGGCTGACGTAACCATCATGACCGAGAAGGCTGAGCTGTTCCTCACCGCTCCGTTCAACACACCCGACGGCAAGCTTGAGGGCGCTGGCAAGGCTGCAAACGCTGCAAAGTCCGGCGTTGCAGACATTCTCGCCAAGGACGACGCAGACGCAGTTGCTAAGGCTAAGAAGCTTGCTGCTATCCTGCCTGCAAACAACATTTCCCTCGCTGGCAACGATGAGTTCGCAGCGAATGACGCAGCAGTTTCCGCTTCCCTCAAGGGCGCAGATCTCGTTGCTGCACTTTCCGACAAGAATTCCGTCGTGGAGCTGGGTGCTGAGTTCGGCACCGCTGCTTACACCGCTTTCGCAAGCGTAAACTGGGCTACAGTAGCTTTCGTCGCTACCGACAGGGCAGCTAAGCTGACTGCAGCTGACAGCGCAAAGATCGCGAGATTTGTACAGCTGGCAGACGTATTCTCCATCCCGGTAGTCACTATCGTAAACACCGAGGGCTTCGAGGCTTCCAGCGCGGCTGAGCTTGCAGGCTCCGTACGCGACGCAGCAAAGCTTGCACAGGTTTACGCTTCCGCTACCACCACCAAGATCAACCTGATCACCGGCAAGGCTATCGGCTCTGCTTATGCCGCACTCGACAGCGCAGACCTTACATTTGCATGGGAGAGCGCTTCCATCGCTCCTATGAGCGCTGAGGCTGCTAAGGTATTCATGGGCGGCGAGATGGACACAACTCCGTTCAAGGCTGCTTCCCTTGGTATGATCGACGGCGTTGTCGCTGTTGAGGACACCAGGCAGGCTGTCGCTTCCGCTGTAGACATCTGCTCCAGCAAGAGAGTTGTCGCTCCGACCAGAAAGCACGTTAATTTCGTATTTTAATTAAATCAGAGAGGTTTTTGAAATGAAAAGATACACTATCACCGTAAACGGCAATGCTTATGACGTAACTGTTGACGAGGCTGACGGCTCTGCTCCCGTTGCAGCTGCTGCTCCCGCTCCCAAGAAGGCTGCCCCCGCTAAGAAGGCTGCTGCTCCCGCCGGCGCACAGGGCAACGCTTCCGTAAACGCTCCTATGAACGGCACTATCGTTGACGTAAAGGTCAAGGTTGGCGATAAGGTAACAAACGGTACTGTTATCGCAGTTCTCGAGGCTATGAAGATGGAGAACGATATCGTTTCCGACAGAGACGGCGTTGTTGCTTCCATCAATGTCAACAAGGGCGATTCCGTTGAGACTGGCGCTGTTGTAGCTACCCTCAACGCATAATTAAGGAGAAGCAAGATGGCAAAATTAAAGATAACTGAAACCGTTCTTCGTGACGCGCATCAGTCCCTGCTCGCCACAAGAATGTCCATGGACGACATGCGTCCTATCCTTTCCGAGATGGATAAGATCGGCTTTTATTCTGCTGAGTGCTGGGGCGGCGCAACATTCGATTCCTGCATCCGCTTCCTGGACGAGGACCCGTGGGAGAGACTGCGTATCCTGAGAAAGGAAATGCCCAACACCAAGCTGCAGATGCTGTTCAGAGGTCAGAACATGCTGGGTTATCGTCACTATGCCGACGACCTGGTTGAGTACTTCGTACAGAAGTCCATCGCAAACGGTATCGACATTATCCGTATCTTCGACGCACTGAACGATATCCGCAACCTCGAAACTGCCATCAAGGCAGCCAAGAAGGAGCAGGGTCACGCTCAGGTGGCTATCTCCTATACTCTCGGCGAGGTATTCACACACGAATATTACAAGAACTACGCAAAGCAGATCGAGGACGCCGGCGCAGATTCCATCTGCATCAAGGATATGGCAGCCCTGCTGACTCCCTATGAGGCTGCAAGCCTTGTCAAGGACCTGAAGGCTACCGTAAAGATCCCGATCCAGCTGCACACTCACTATACTTCCGGTCTGGCTTCCATGTGCATCATGAAGGCTGTCGAGGCTGGCGTTGACGGCGTTGATACCGCTATGTCCCCGCTGGCTCTGGGTACTTCCCACGCTCCGACAGAGTCCATCGTTGCTACATTCCAGGGCACAGAGTACGACACCGGTCTTGACCTCGTAAAGCTCAACGTGATCCGTGACTACTTCATGAAGCTTCGCAAGAAGTACATCGATAACGGCCTGCTGGATCCCTCCATGCTGGCTACAAACACCAACGCTCTCATTTACCAGGTACCGGGTGGAATGCTCTCCAACCTGCTCTCTCAGCTGAAGCAGGCTGGCAAGGCTGACCAGCTTGAGGCCGTTCTGCAGGAAGTTCCGCGTGTTCGTAAGGATTCCGGCTTCCCTCCGCTTGTTACGCCTACTTCCCAGATCGTCGGCACACAGGCTGTGTTCAACGTTATCATGGGCGAGCGCTACAAGACTGTGACCAAGGAATTCAAGGGCCTTGTAAAGGGCGAATATGGCAAGACTCCTGTCGCTATCGATCCCGAGTTCCAGAAGAAGATACTCGGCGCAGAGGAGCCTATCACATGCCGTCCTGCAGACCTGCTGAAGCCCGAGTTCGACACCATGAAGGAAGAAGTTAAGCAGTATGTTCCCGACGCTTCCGTTGAGGACGTTCTGACTTATGCGATGTTCCCGAAGGTAGCTCCGAAGTTCTTCGAGAAGCGCACTGACAGACAGGTTGGCATCGACGCCGATCACGCAGACAAGACCAACAAGGTCCACCCCGTCTGAGCTGATTTGAATAAGCGATCCCCATGGCTTCGGTCATGGGGATTTTTATGCGCATTTTCGGTAACGTTTCCATAATATATTATAATAGTATATTGCGACATAAATTCCAGAATAAGAGTTAGGGAAACGCTGAATAAAACAAAATCGACCCGTTCAAAGGAGCGCACTCACGAGTCTGATTTTGTTACGCTTCGCTTTATTCAGCGTGTCCCTAGTTGTTTAATATGCATAAAACCCGTGAAAACCGATGTAAATAAATGCGCAAAAATGCAAGAGGAATAAGTGCCGTTACTCGGTATAACAAAAGGATTTAAAGGGAACAGCGACATGATAACGTTTACAATTCTCATTTTTTGATTTTCAGCACTTTGCACAAAAGAATGATTACAACTTGGTTACAAAATAGTTACAAAAGTATCTGAAAAGCTTAACAAAAGGGTGAAAAGCCCCCTGAAAAGCGCGGTATCAAGCGAATAAAATCAAAGATGACAAAATCTTACTTTTACTTAATAAATTCAGAATGCGTGTTGTGAAAGTGAACAATTGGTGAAAATTGAAAACGTTTACCCGATTACACTGTGAAAAAAGTTATAAAAAAGGGCTTGAAAAATAAAAGCTTTTATGATAAACTTACAAATGTAATCGGGACACGGCTGTGAATACACTCAGACAGAGTTTCGAAGCCGGAGGCTCCTGATGATTAAATCTGTTCCATAAAGGAACGAAATGAAACCTATTTTGGGAGGAAAAATCTATGAAGAAAAGAATTTTAGCAGCTCTGCTCGCATCTGCTGCAGTTCTGTCCTTTGCCGGCTGCACCAGCAACGGCAACTCCACCGCTTCCGGTGATTCCAGCGCAGCTGATAGCTCTGCTGCTGATTCCAGCGCAGCTGACAGCTCTGCTGCTGATTCCAGCGCAGCTGACGACTCCAGCTCTGACGACACCGCTGCTACAGGTCTGACTGATGATGGCGACTGCCTGACAATCCTTACCTGGACATCCAACTCCGATACCAAGAAGATGGTTGACTTCTTCCTCGCAGCTAAGGGCTACGACGCATCCAAGGTTACATACGTTAACTGCGGTGAGAACGGTGAAGGCGCACGCGACGGCTACAAGCAGTACCTGCTGGGCACAGACGACGCTGACCTGATGGTCTACGACGCTGACTGGGTTGCTGATTACATCAACGATGATTCCCTGACAGCTCCGTATGAGGCAATTGGTCTGACAAAGGCTGATTTCTCTGATGCATTTGACTACACACTGTCCTATGGCACCAGCGATTCTGGCGTATTCAAGGCTAACTCCTTCCAGGCTACTCCCGGCGGCTTCGTTTACAGAGCTGACCTCGCTGAGCAGTATCTGGGCGTAACAACTCCTGATGAGATGCAGGCACTCGTAAGCGACTGGGATAAGTTCCAGGAGACCGGTGCTAAGCTGTATGAAGCTTCCAACGGCGCTACTTCCCTGCAGGCAACTGAGGGTGGTCTGTGGCAGGTATTCCAGTCCAACAGAACTCAGCCTTGGGTAGTTGACGGCAAGCTCGTTATGGACAACGCTGAAGACTTCTATGACATCGCTAAGAACATGCAGGACAATCACTCCCTCGCAGGCGTTCCTCAGTGGGATGCTGCTTGGTACGCTGCAATTCTCGATGGCACAGCTCTCGGTGACTTCGTTCCTACATGGGGTCTGACCACAAACGAAGGCTCTATCCTTTACAACTTCACCAACGGTGATGAGGAGAACGGCAAGAAGATGGCTATCTGCGAAGGTCCTTCCGGCTGGTTCTGGGGCGGTTCCTACATCGGCGTTTCCACAAAGTGCAACAACACTACACTTGCTAAGGAATTCATCGAGTTCTACTGCAAGGACGCTGAGACTATGAAGTCCTACGCTGCTGAGACTGGCGACTTCGTTAACAACAAGACTGTTATGGGCGAAGCTACTATTGAGAACAAGCTCCTCAACGGTCAGAACCACTATCAGATCCTTACCAAGGTTCTTGACAAGCTCGACCTCGACGGCAAGATCACAAAGTATGACTCCATCATCAAGGGTCACTTCAACGACTCCGTAAACGGTTACCTGAACGGCACATACGCAACCAAGGACGACGCAATCAACGCATTCAAGGATAATGTTGCTGCTTCCTTCCCTGACCTGGTTGTTGAGTAATTTTAGTAGTCTAAACGCTAAAATTAATTAATACCTAACGATTGCAATATACTGCTTATGGGCTTTGTCCCATAAGCGTATATTGTGATTTTTTATCAAGATTAAATTGAAAGGGTGTGCGTCATGCAGGCAGCTACTGGTAGAAGACACAGAATGATCAGCTACGCTAAGTACGGCTATATTTTTATCGCGCCGTTCTTCATAGCTTATATATTCTTTATGCTGTATCCGCTTATCAATACGTTTATTCTCAGCTTCATGGAGAATCGTACTGAAAATCCTACAGTATTCGTGGGTCTTCAGAACTATCAACATATTCTCTTTGGAGACGCGAGCAGAAATGCTCAGCAAAAGGCGTTCATGTCTTCGATGGGCAATACATTGATCCTCTGGGCAGGTAACTTTGTTATCCAGATCGTTCTTTCACTGCTCCTGGCAGTTTGGTTCTCTGATGTGAGAATCAAGATCAAGGGTACCGGCTTCTTCAAGATCGTTATGTATCTCCCCAATATCATAACAGCAGCTTCTGTAGCGGGCATATTCCTTATGATTTTCGGAAAAACCGATCAGAGCGTTGTTAACTCTCTTCTTCTCAAATGGGGAGTTATCCTCAAGGGTGAAAATATCGACTTCACCACTGACCCGGTTTACTCAAGAGTTCTTGTAATGTTCATTCAGTCCTGGATGTGGTTCGGTAATACGATGCTGCTCCTGCTGTCCGGTATCTTCGGCATTGACCCTTCTATTTACGAGGCTGCCGATATCGACGGCTCCAGCGGTGCGAACACTTTCTTCAGGATCACGATGCCGATACTCAAGCCGATCTTCATTTATGTGTTCATCACTTCCATGATCGGTGGTCTTCAGATGTTCGATATCCCGTACATGTTCCACCACGGTGAAACTGTCAGCCCGTATCTCAAGACCGTTGCAGTTTACATCTATCAGGCATTCCGTAAGGATCACAACTACGGTTATTCTTCTGCAGCTTCTATTCTGCTGTTCATTCTTACTGCGATACTCGGTGCAATCATCTACAGATTCAACACTGATTCTTCCGCGCCTGTTAAGAAAAAGAAAGCTAAGGGGGGTAAGGTCTGATGGCTGATTCGTACAACTATTCCAACAAGGCGTACAGAAGGAACCTGATGATCCATTCCACCATCAGATTTATCGTTTGCGTTCTGCTCACGATCATCTGCCTTCTGCCTATCTACATTATCATTATCAACTCCACCAGAACGACTGCTGAGATCATTGAAAACGGATTCTCCTTCCTTCCCGGCACCGGTCTTGTTGAAAACTTCAAGATGCTGGGCGATGGTACCAAGAACAAGGGCTTCTTCGTTGAAGCGTTCAACGTTCTCGAAGGTTACAGAAACAGCTTGATCATCGCTGGCTGCTCCACTGTCCTGACTGTTTTCTTCTCTGCCATGACTGCTTATGGTCTGACGGTTTATGATTTCAAGCTCAAGAAGTTCGCAACAGCGTTTATCCTGGCTGTAATGATGGTTCCCATGCAGGTCGTTTCCACAGGTTTCTTACAGTTCATGGCTAAGCTGAACCTGCTGAATAACTACCTTCCTCTGATACTTCCGGCTATCGCGGCTCCCTCTGTAGTATTCTTCATGCTGCAGTACATGAGATCGTCATTCCCGCTGGATATCGTTGAGGCTGCAAGAATTGACGGCTGCGGTGAGTTCAGAACATTCATGCAGATCTCGCTGCCTATCTTCAAGCCGGCATTCGCAGTTCAGGCTATTTTCGCATTCGTAGCAAGCTGGAACAACTACTATACACCTTCTATGATCATCGTTAACGGTAAGCGTGAGATGAAGACCATGCCTATGATGGTACAGGCTCTTCTGAACAACAACCTGATCACAGAGTTCGGTGTGAGATACCTTGCGATCCTGCTTTCTATCCTGCCTGTTGTAGTTATCTACCTGGCACTGTCCAAGTTCATCGTTAAGGGCGTTGCCCTCGGCGCTGTAAAGGGCTGATCACCGATGTTAAATCCCCTTCGTCAGATGGCGAGGGGGATTTTTTTATTCTCAGAATAAGGCACAAGCGTGCATAAGTGCGCATTTTAATTGACTTTATGCGCTTTTTGTGGTAAAATATCATATGTACCCGAAAGGAGGCGCATTATGTCGTCAGGTAAATTCAAGGGCAAGACGCTCCGGCTGCTGGAAAAGGGGCACAAGGGACTTGTGTACGCGCTGTTCAGCCGATTTGGTCTGGTCGTTCTGCTGTTGCTTATACAGGTCGCGATGATCGTTGTTTTCTATAATCTCTTCAAGGAGTTCGTGCCACACTATTATGCATTTTCAGGCGTGTTCACCGCAGTAATGGTGCTGATACTCATCAACAGCCGCATGGACCCGTCGTCAAAGGTGACGTGGCTCATAATAATCATGATAATGCCGGTTTTCGGCTGCCTGCTGTACATTTACACGCAGAGTGATTTCGGGCACCGCGCACTGAAAAAAAGAACAGATATGCTCATCGCGGACGTCCGCGACATAATCCCGCAGGATAAGGGCGTGCTTGAACGGCTGAACGCCGAAAATCCAGAGGTGGCAGCGCTTGCCGCATACATGAGGCGCGGTGGCTGCCGACCCGTGTTCGATGGGTGCGACGTAAAGTATTTCCCGTCCGGTGAGGACAAGTTCCAGGAGCTGCTGAAACAGCTGCGTAAGGCAGAGCAGTTCATCTTTCTTGAGTACTTCATAATCGACGAGGGATTAATGTGGGGAGAGGTGCTGGAGATCCTCGCGGAAAAGGCGAAAAAGGGCGTCGAGGTGCGGGTGATGTACGACGGAACCTGCGAATTCTCGCTCCTGCCGCGGAACTACCCTAAAAAACTGCGCGAACTCGGAATAAACTGCAAGGTTTTCGCGCCGCTGACGCCGTTTTTGTCAACGCATTATAACTACCGCGACCACCGCAAGATACTCGTCATTGACGGCAGGGTTGCGTTCACCGGTGGGATAAACCTCGCGGACGAATATATAAACGAGCGCGAGCGCTTCGGGCATTGGAAGGACACCGCGATAATGGTACGCGGTGAGGCAGTGCGCAGCTTCACAATGCTTTTCCTGCAGATGTGGAACATCTCCGAGCTGAAACCGGATTTCGGCGTTTACGTCGAGCAGCACGAATGCGACCTCCCGGAAGCGAAAGGCTATGTGCTCCCGTACGGCGACTGTCCGCTGCGCAGCGAGAAGCTGGGGGAGCGCGTTTACCTGGATATCCTGAACCGCGCGACGGGATACGTTCACATCATGACCCCTTACCTTGTTCTTGACGGCGTGATGGAAAATGCGCTGGAATTCGCGGCAGAACGCGGCGTGGATGTCAAGCTGATACTTCCTGGAATCCCGGATAAGAAAGCGGCTTACGCGCTTGCCAAAACGCATTACAGGCGGCTCATAGATTCCGGCGTGAAGATTTACGAATACACCCCTGGTTTTGTGCATGCAAAGGTATTTGTTGCCGACGACAGGGAAGCGGTGGTCGGGTCGATAAACCTGGATTACCGCAGCCTGTATCATCACTTTGAGTGCGCGGCGTACATGTATGATACCAACTGTATTCCGCACATCGAGGAGGATTTTCAGCAGACGCTCGATAAGTGCCGCAGGGTTACTTACGAAACTATCCGCAAAGAAAAGCTGACGACCAAGCTTGTGGGATTTGTCATGAAAGCTATAGCGCCGCTGATATAAAAAATGGGCTGTGATTTTTCACAGCCCATTGATATTTTGCGATCAGTCGGTGAACATTGCGGTGGAAAGATATCTCTCACCGGTGTCGGGGAGAAGAACCACGATGTTCTTGCCCTTGTTCTCGGGGCGCTTTGCAAGCTGGATAGCTGCCCACATAGCGGCGCCTGAGGAAATTCCCACCAGAACGCCCTGGGTGCGTGCTATACGTCTGCCGGTCGCGAATGCGTCCTCGTTCTCAACGGGTATGATCTCGTCATATATCTTAGTGTTGAGCGTTTCAGGAACGAAGCCCGCGCCGATGCCCTGGATCTTGTGGGGGCCAGCCTTGCCCTCGGAAAGAACAGGGGATGTCTTAGGTTCAACAGCGACTACCTTTACGTTCGGGTTCTTGCTCTTGAGGTACTTACCAACGCCGCTGATGGTTCCACCGGTGCCAACGCCTGCAACGAAGATGTCAACCTTGCCGTCGGTGTCCTCCCAGATCTCGGGACCTGTCGTAGCTTCGTGCGCGGAGGGGTTAGCGGGGTTGGTGAACTGCGACGGGATAAAGCCGCCGGGTATTTCCCTGGCAAGCTCGTCAGCCTTGGCGATGGCGCCTTTCATACCCTTTGCGCCGTCGGTGAGCACCAGCTCTGCGCCGTATGCTTTCATCAGGTTGCGGCGCTCGATGCTCATGGTCTCGGGCATTACGATGATTATGCGGTAGTTCCTTGCGGCTGCGACTGCTGCAAGCCCGATGCCGGTGTTGCCGCTGGTCGGCTCGATGATAACGCTGTCAGGCTTGAGAAGTCCGCGCTTTTCTGCGTCGTCTATCATTGCGGCTGCAACTCTGTCCTTTACGCTGCCTGCGGGATTGAAAAGTTCCAGCTTTGCGAAGATCTTTGCACCTGCCTGCTCTTCGGCTTCGATCTTTGTGACTTCCAGCAGGGGGGTGTGTCC
Organism: Eubacterium sp. CAG:786; assembly: GCA_000432175.1. Lineage (GTDB taxonomy): Bacteria > Bacillota > Clostridia > Oscillospirales > Ruminococcaceae > CAG-115. Next base: position 25,549 of record HF989484.1, on the reverse strand, counting down.
GATGGTGTCTGTTATTGTCTGATATACTTTCATGATAGTTCTCCTTTACCTTGGGGAACACTGAACAAAACCGACCCGCACAAATGCGTCTGGCTATGTAACGCTTCGCTTTATCCGGCGTATCCCTGTTATTTTTCAGGTGAGGTATTCCTTTTGCAGGAACAATACCAACATCACCTATCAACTTGATATGATTTTAGCATATTTTATCCGATATGTCAAGTGGTTTTTGAAAATTTTTTCAGAAAAATTCCAAAAACCCGCGCGAATGGCTGTCCAAAGCGGTCTGGCAGTAATATATCCCCGTATTTCCTCATAAAATTAGAAAAAGAAACGTCCGCAGACACGCTGTGGGCAGGAGGAGCGTGAAAATCACATCATACAACGGGGGTGCTTTTTGGTTTGAAGAAAGATATTAACGGGGAAATCGATCAGGAAAGATGTGTCACACTCGGACATTATATAGTAGAAAACAACGCGACGGTCCGTTCGGCAGCGAAACATTTCGGGATAAGCAAAAGTACGGTACACCAGGACATAACCGCCAGGCTGGAGCAGGTCAACAAACAGCTTCACGACGAGGTGAAATCAGTGCTCGACAAGAACAAGCAGGAGCGCCACCTCCGCGGCGGGCAGGCGACAAAGGAGAAATACGCCGAACTCTCCCGGCGCAGAATGAGCAGGCAAAGCTGAATTCAATTCGGAATTTCGGTATCCCCTGTTGCCCACTTTTGGGCAACGGCGCAGACATCGTGTCTGTGGTTTAAGGGGGCGGG
>HF989484.1:21246-24759 GCA_000432175.1 Eubacterium sp. CAG:786 | reverse complement strand
TCCGCGGACGGATAAAAAAACTTTGATATGAACAACACAGGACGAAAGTGGTTCTTTCGCCCTGTGCATTTTATTGTAAATCTTTTTTTGATAACGTCCCGCGAAGCGGGGCAACATTAATTCCGAATTCCGCATTCATAATTCTGAATTAAACTCAAATTCCTTTGTCGGTGAGCATTTCTTCCGCGAATTCAGTTGGCTTCTTCCTGAATAACACATTGCCGTTGCAGACTGACGTTAGCACTCCCGCGCGGTTGCGCAGCGCGTCGAAGTCGCTGTCGGCGTCGATGACGATGAAGCTTGCGGGGTTGCCTTCCATGAGGATCATCATGTTATCAGCGCCGCCCAGCAGAGCCGGTGGTGTACAGGAACTGTACAGGTTCCTCGGTGATGTGCAGGAACATCAGCGCCTGGTTGAGAACGAAGCGTTCATTCTGGAGGCTATCGACCTGGTTTCGCGGAAGTACCCGGACGTGAAAATACTTGAAAGCAACTGGTGGGACGTTGAGTTCCCGGGGTGGGCGCTGGAGCACGCTGCGGTCACTGAAACATCGCTGATGACGTACCTCCGTCCCGACCCTGTGCGCGAGAAATATATCCCCGGTGACACTGATTTCACTGCGATACCCTATCACAAGTACCCCGTCGTCAAGGGAATGGTACCCGACACCGGCGCACTTGCCTCTGCCCGCGGGAGCAGCGCGGAAAAGGGAAGGCTCCTTGCGGAGACCGCTGTTGACGAGTTTGTTAAAATCGCGGAGAGGGAATACAAGTAAAAATAAAAGGACAGGCAAGTTTTCTCTGTCTGTCCTTTTTATGTGTTAAAGCTCGATATCGAAATGCTTCATGATGTGCAGCGCGTTGACGCATTCTGCTTTGGCGTTCATGTCGTTGAAGTCTATTTTCAGCAGTTCGCGTATCTTATTAACGCGGTAGACCATGGTGTTGCGGTGAATGAACATCTTTTCCGCAGCGGCTGCAAGGCTGCAGTTGCTGTCCAGGTAGGCTTCCAGCGTGCTGATGTAGCTGGTGCCGTAATTCTTGTCGCTGTCCGCAAGGGGACTCAGCACCGACCTGCAGTAGCTTATGAGTTCCTGCTGATTGTCGGCGTTTATCAGCAGGCTGATTATGCCAAGCTCAGCGAAGAAGTAGATGCTTATATCGTCCTTGTTCTTCTCGGAATGCGAAAGCGCCTTGCGCGCTTCCGCGTAGCTGCTGCGTATTTCCTCGGGGGTGGCGCCTGCGCGCCCCATTCCGCCGCGCAGCCGGTAATCCGGGTGTTTGCGCATGAATTCCGTGCCGAAGCTGCGTATCTTTTTACAGACCTCCGCAGCGGAAGCGTTATCAGAGCAGGAGATATAGAAGAATATCTCGTCCATGTAGATGCACGAAACTACGCTGCGCTTTGTCATACGCAGGTAGTCTGACATTTCCTTTTCAAGGCGAGTCATCAGGTTGTCGTAGTCGATGCGCCGGTAGTAGGAGTCCCCGCGGAAATCGGGACGGAGTATCATTATCGCGGCTGGCCTGCTGAGGTCGGCGCCGCAGTGGACGCCCATCTGCCGCACAGTATCCTGCGAGATGTTGCGCGCGAAAAGCAGTTCCGAGAAGAACCCGGCAGAACTGCGTTCTTTCAGCTGGTTGGTGATTATCGTATCCGCTATTTCGCGGGTTACGTCAACGAGCTTGAGGTCCCAGGGCATGCGGTAAAGCGGCATGTTCAGCTGGTTTGCAAGCTGTATCATCTGGTTGGGAACCCTGCGGATATACTCCGGGCTGCACATGATGACTACCCCCGCGGTGGAATTCGCGGCGCATTCCTCCAGCAGACGGCACAGATGGGCGTCGGTGTAATGCTCCCCGATGCCGGTGATGAAAACCAGTTCGCCGCCGTGCACCCATTCGCTTATGTGAGTGGCCTGGCTGATGTAGACCCAGGTTATCGTGTGGTCAAGTCCGCCGGTCCCTCCCAGGAGTTCTATCGCTGAGAAGCATTTCAGTTCCGGCAGATTGCTGCATTTAAAGTTCATTCAGTTGTTCTCTCAATGGGTCGGTCATTGTTTCAGCTGATATGTGCCGTCAGGCGTCAGCTGGATCATATCGGCTATCTCAAGGTCGGTGAGCACTTCTGCGACCTCGGCGTATGGCATTCTTGCGAGAATCACGATCTCGTCCGCAGTCCCCGGTGATTTCTCGACAATTTTCGCGATGAGGCGCTGGGTTTCCGTCAGTGCGCTCAGCTTTTCTTCCGAGAGCGCGGGCGCTGTCTGTGCGGGCTTTTCCTGCCTGTTCGCGGAATTCACTGCGGTGGGAGCCGCTGCAGGCGACGGCTTGAACTGACGCTTCTGCGGCTTGTCCGTCCGGCTTGCGGAGGTTCCCTCGTCCAGCCGGCTGAAATAGTGGTACATATATTCGTGGACTATATCCAGGTAGTCGAACACGGGTATAGCGCCGTCCCGCAGGAATGGAACGACACCCGCGCAGCTTTCCATTGTAATGTCCCTGGGCGGAACGCAGAAGAGGTCGCGCCCCTGGTCGATGGTGTGGTTTGCGGTCAGCAGACAGCCGCTGCGGGTAGAAGCTTCCACGATGAGCGTGCCGACGCCCAGCCCCGAAATTATGCGGTTGCGGTCCCGGAAGTACCTCGGTTCGACGCTGGCGTGCGGGAGCAGTTCAGAAATGACTGCGCCCCCGCATTCAACGATGCGGCGTTTGAGCTGTTCATTTTCGGGCGGGTAGTTCACGAGATGGCCGCAGGCGAGTACGCCGATAGTGGGAATTCCGTTGTTGACCGCGCAGGAATGCGCAACGGTGTCAATGCCGACTGCGAGCCCGCTTACGAGCACGGTACCCAGCCGCGCAAGCTGCGTGCAAAGCATGGTGCCGACTTTTACCGCGTAGTCCGACGGGTGCCGCGGACCGACTACCGCAAGCGAAACTTCGTCTTTCAGGCATTCTAGCGAACCCTGCACGAAAAGGACTACCGGCGGACAGTAGATATTCTTGAGCAGGACAGGGTATTCGTCATCGTCGGGTGTGATTATCCTTATGTCGTTGGAGGCGCATTCCTCCATTATCTGGCGCACCTCGCGGCTGCGGACGCTGGCAGCGCGCTGCCTTTCGGAGTCGCTGACGCCGGGACATTCGCCGTCCCTTATAGCGCGTGCAAGTTCCTCGGCTGAGTCGTAGTGGTCGAGAAGCTCCCTGGTTTTGGGGTTATGAGGGTACATGACGAGCAGAAGCCACAGCCACACCTCAACTGATGACTTTTTCATAATAAATCTCCTGAATTCCATTAAAGTTAAGTGATTGGCAAATGCGCAGGGTATTTTAATTTATCTGTGTTTATTATAGCACAATTCCTGTTTCAATTCAACTGTTGCCGTTCTAAAAAAAAAGCCGAACCGATCGGGTTTCGGTTCAGCTTTGAGAGCAAAAGAAAAATGTCTGAACTCGCATAACGCGTGTTCAGACATTTAACTGGTGGGAGCTGGTGGATTCGAACCACCGAAG
>HF989484.1:16219-21081 GCA_000432175.1 Eubacterium sp. CAG:786 | reverse complement strand
CTCTACCAGCTGAGCTACACCAGCGTAAAGCGTTATCAGTTCTTTATTTCTTTGCTGTTCCCTGACGACTTGTATATTATATCACATTATTTTCTGTTTGTCAACACTTTTTCCGAAAAAAATTAAAAAAATTTTCAGCGGCTCTTTCTGCGTGAAAAAATAGCAGTCAGAACCGCTGGGTTTCATCTGTCTCGGGTGAATGCTTCGGCGTGCAGTCCCGTTTCGCGGGCTTTTCTGTAGAGCGCCGACAATCTGCATTGCACTGCGTTCTCTTCATAAATGAGCGCGTCGATGTCCGCTTCCTCGCTGACGAGGTCGAAGTTCGCGCGGATATTTTCCAGGCGCTCCGTGAGTTCCGCGTATTCTTCAAGGAGCTCACGCGCGCGGCGCTCGTCGGGGCTTGTACGGCGGTTGTGTAATTTCAGCATAGTGGTTCCTTTCTCCGGCTATGCTGAATTATATTCACCGCCTGCGCAGATTATGCCGCTATCAGCCCGTCGCCCGCTGAGATCCCGCGTATCGCGGTCACGGTGTAGCCCTCCTGCTCCAGCAGGGTTATCACCGACGGTTCGGCGTAATAATGCATCGTTCCCACAAAAACAAAGCCGAGTTCGCCTTTGCTCAGGCTGTCCGTGATGAAATCTGCCATTTTCTGCTGACGGTCGGTGTACATCATATCGTAGTATTCCTGCCAGTCGAAGGGGTTCGTTACCTCATCGGCGCTGAAAACCGTGAGTTTGCTGAAATAATCATCATCGAAGCGGCTCCACGCCTCGAAGAGTTCCTCCGTATCCCGCACCTGCGCGTTGATGTTGTCGTCCCCGACGCACTGCGCCAGCGTTTCCAGCTGAACGCTCATGGGAATGCTCCCCATCATGCGGTACTGCGCTTCTCCACCCTCGATCTCGCGTATCTTTATGCCCTCCTGGTGGGCGAGGGTGAGCAGCACGTTTTCAGTACCATAGGAGGTATCAAGCCCTGCCTTGTCCACCACCAGCGAGGAAGCCGCGGAAGCCCAGTAGAACGGCGCCATGCTGTCCATTGCGTCCTGCCATATTCCGCTTTTGCGGAAGTAATCAACGGTTTCGTCATAGGCGCTGCCGATGAGTTCCTTTGCGGTGGTGCCGCTGAGCACGAGGTATTTAACGCACTTCTGCTGCAGAATGAAGTCGCCGGCGAATGCCACGGTGTCCATTTCAGGCGCGACCCAGCTGCTGTTCCGGAGCGCTTCCAGCACGTATTCGGGGTACTGCGTGTCCGCTTTCCCGGCGTGCATGCTTCCCAGCAGGAAAATCTGCGCCCCGGTGCTTTCGTCCTCCACCACCCAGAACGGGGGAGTGACGCAGCCTTTTTCCGCGATGGGCGCGGTGCTGACTTCCAGCGGCTGGTTTTTTGGCGCCGTGGCGCAGCCGCACAGCATCACCGCAGAGATTACTGCCGCAACTATCTTTAAAAGCTTCATCGTTTTACTCCACAAGCCTGCTGTAGCAGTCGGCGCACGCCTCTGCCTCGTCCGCATATTCGGAGACCTCCATGCGGTCGCCGTCCTCGCTGTAGTAAACCAGCCACTTTCCGGCTTCGTTTATCAGGCAGATGCGCTGTTCCTCGTTCTCGCCGCTGCCGCAGATGTTGTAGTAATAATGAGGAACGTCCATTTCAAAGAGCTTTGTCTGTAATTCCTGTACTGTCATAAATTTCTCCCTCTGTCAGAATAATCTTCCGCTTATCTCGAATACCGGCCCCTTTTGCCACAGAAATGCCGACAGGATTATCTCATACCCTCCACCCGGGGGAAGCATGAAATCCGCAGGCTTTCCCTTCGGGAGCCCGAAACCCGCGAGCAGGTTAGTTATAACGCCGCCGTGTGTGACTACAGCCGCGCGGGTGAGTTCCTTTTTCATCATGTCGCTGAAAATTATGTCAAGGCCGCTGATGCAGCGCAGCGAGAAATCCCCGAACTTCTCTCCCCCCGGGGGACATGCCTCAGGGCCTCCCCTGAGCCATTCAGTATATTCCGGCAGGTCTGCGATGTCCTTCTGGCGCTTTCCCTCGAATTCACCGAAATCCATTTCAGCGATCTCATCGACCTTTGTCAGCTGTATTTCCGGGTAGATTATCTCGGCTGTTTCAACGCACCTTTTCAGCGGCGAGGAATACACGCGCTCCACCCCGGGGTACACTCCGGAAGCGGCAAGCCTGCGTATTTCGTTTTCGCCGTCGGGGCAGAGTGCAAGGTCTGTCTGCCCGATGTATTTTCCGTCGAGGTTGCCCTGGGTCAGTCCGTGACGGATAAGATAGAGATAGTAGTTTTTCATTGTCGTTTACCTTTCGTTATTTTTAAATACCTGCGGTAATATCAATTCAAAATATACCAACAGTATATATTGAGCCGCCAAAATCTACAAACAAATGTCACCATATTTTGCGGTCGCCGTATTAAAGCTGACTATATCCGGCTTCGTACCACATTATATTATAGATTATGCCCTATGAAGCTGTCGTTTTTTTGTGAAATATGACACTTTACAAATCGGAATATTCAGTTTATAATATACAATATGGTATTATACATAAAAACAAAACCATGGGGAAAATAATAACAAGGAGAAAATGTATGAATAAAGACTTCCCCCGTATCATGACGCTGCTGCGTAAGGAACGGGGTCTTAGCCAGAAGCAGGCTGCCGCTGACCTTGAGGTCACTCAGGCGCTGCTCTCGCATTACGAAAACGGAAAGCGCGAGTGCGGTCTTGATTTCCTCGTGCGCGCCGCCGATTATTACAACGTGTCGATAGATTACCTCCTCGGCCGCTCTCCGATGAGCACCGGCGCCGCAGTCACCGAGCAGGAGCTTCCTGAAAGCTCCGCTGCGGAGAAGTACGACGGGGCGCCCTCCGGGCTTTCGGTGTTCTTCCAGAAGAAGCTGCTGACGAATTCCATCGAGATAATCTTCACGCTGCTTATCAAGGCGAAGAATTCCGAGCTGTCAAAGGCTGTGTATTCCTACCTGTCGATGGCTGTTTACCGCTGCTACAGAATGATCTACAGCGCGGGGAAGTCCAACGACGAGCATGTGTTCAGCATTCCCGAGGACAAGGTGTCCGGGCTGACTTCCGCGGCTCTTTCCATCGAGGATATCAAGGCGCGTTCAGCCGCCGCCAGCGGAGGCTCCGAGGACGATAAGATAACCACCGCCCGCATCGAGCAGGAATACTCAAAGCAGGCTGCGGCGCTTCTTTCAGTAGTCAACAGTTCGGAGAAAACGCTCAGCAAGCTCCAGTGAACAAGTGAACATAACGGCTCCTGCCAGCGATGGCAGGGGCTTTTGTTTTGTCACTGCGCGCCCGCGTCGGGGTCATTTCCGGTGCGCTTCTTGTTGATGAAAAGCCTGACTGCGTTCAGCGCCGAGCGGAAGTTCAGCGCGACCACCACCAGGAACACCACGCAGTTCGCGATATTCAGCAGCACCATGTTCTGCATGAGCATCACGCATGCGGACATCACACCGAGAAGCCCCAGGTTGAGGAACATCTTCGGAAAATTCACGCTCATGTAGAGGTACTTGCGCGTGTCGATCACGCGGTAGATATAGACCAGCACGTAGCTGATGAACGTCGCCAGCGCCGCGCCGAGAACTCCCATCGGGGAATGCAGCAGTATAAGGTTCAGCACAACGTTGCTCACCGCGCCGATGACGCTGGAGATCAGCGAGTGCATGGTTTTCTGTGAAGCCTCGTAAATGGAGCTGAGGAAGTTGTTGAAACTCTGGAACACCACCGCAGCCACCAGAAAAGGCACGTAAATGTACGCTTCCGCGAATTCCGCGCTGCCGAAGAACGGCATGATTATCGGCCGCAGCACGAGAAGAATACCCGCTGCTGTGATGAACATGACGGTCTCTATCATGCTGAACACGTTGGAGTAGAACTGGCTTATCTTGCGGGAATTGCGCTCGGTTATCGCGGACATGTGCCATGCCTGCGAGAAGATACCCACCACGATAGCCGCGAGGTTCGGGAACTTGAACGCGAATGAATACACGCCGTTAGCGGCGCTGCCGAAGAACGCAGTGACCATAAACGTATCGGAAACGTTGATTATCCACCACATGACGGTCGTGGGCATAAGCGGAATGCTGTAGCGCAGCATGGATCTCGCGAGCATCGGGTCGTTGCCGAGGGGGCGGTACTGCTTGTAAAGCTTCGCGCGCATCGTCAGGAAGATTGTCGAGCAAAGATCGCCCAGCGAAACGGAAAGCACATACCCCACAACGCCCAGCTTGAACACGCCGAGAAGCAGCAGGTTCAGCAGAATCACCGCTATCGTGGTGAAAATACCGTCCACCGCGAACAGCTTGACGTGCCCCCGGGCGCGGACGTATATCGCGCAGATACCCTTTATGCTGCCCGTCGCAACGTACATGTAGATGAGCCACTTGTAGTCCGCGAGCATGTCGATGAAGCCGATGAGCGGCACCGCGGCAGCAAATATCACAAGCCCGATGAGCGCCGTGTTTATGCCAATCGACAACACGTGCTTGCCGTTGTTGTCCCTGTCCAGGGCATAGCGAAGCACACCCTCGTTTATCGAGAGCGTCACCACAGATATCAGCAGCGACGAGGCGTTGATGATGTTGTTGACATCACCGAAGCCGTCGGCGCCAAGCATGCTTGTGTAGAATTTCAGCATTACATACACAAGCAGTTTGGAACCGAACTGACCTATCGCCAGAATTATGGTATTGCTTGCCAGCGTCTGGTATTTGTTCATGTCATCGGTCTTTCGTTATAAAATTGGCTGTCAGACGTCGTTGTCCCGCAGCCTGCGGAAGAAATCAGTGAGAATATCGCCGCATTCCTGCA
>HF989484.1:7366-16179 GCA_000432175.1 Eubacterium sp. CAG:786 | reverse complement strand
GAATGCAGCTGCGCACGAACGGAATGTGCGTGAAACGTTCCTCAAAGAGATTGACCACCGAGGAACACGCGCCGTTTTTGTCGTCGAATGCGCCGTAAACCACGCGTTTCAGCCTGGAATTCATTATCGCGCCGGCGCACATGGGGCACGGTTCCAGCGTGACGTAGAGCGTGCACCCCGAGAGTCTCCAGCTGCCGAGGCGCTTTGCAGCCTGTTCTATCGCCAGTATCTCGGCGTGCGCCGTCGGGGACTGCAGGTGTTCCCGCAGGTTCCAGCCCTCCCCGATGACATTGCCGTCAGGGTCGATAACTATTGCACCGACGGGGATCTCCCCGAGGTCGTAGGCTCTGCGGGCGCGCTCCAGCGCCATCGTCATGTATTCCTCGTCGAGAGTCATATGCGCCTGAACTGCATGGCTACCGCAGTGAGAATGAGCCATGCCAGATTATATCCGGCTATCCAGAAGCCGTTGAGCAGCGAATAATTCGTGAATGCGCCGAAGATGAACGCCAGCAGTATGCCAAGGCATATGCCTGCTATCTCCATTATACAGCCCACTCTGATACGCTCCCTGATGGCTTTCGCGCCGTTTATCGCAGAAGCGAGGGAAGAGAACGTGCCATCGCAGGAAACGGCAGCGCTGCCCTTTCCGGAGTACTTCGTGTGCTCGTCGAACAGGTCGTGGGACTCCGCGGGGAGTATCTTGACATTCTCGGTGTAGATGTCGAACAACTCGGAAACCGCGCCCTCGCTGAGCGCGCCGTCCACTGTCTTGATGATTATGCTGACGTCGTTGCGCGCAAGTCTCTGCACGTGCTTCTTCACCTGGGGATTTGCGGAAAGGTTCACGAAGAACAGCATGCACACTTCGCCCGCGACTGCGAGGTAGATCACCTCGTCGTGGTTCTTGTTGAGCGCGGATTCCTTCTTGCTGTCGGGCACCACGATGCCGTGGGACTTCATGTGGTCCCTGCTGCCGAGGAGCACTCTGCGGCTGCCTATCCAGCCGGAAACGCCCATTCCGCTTTCGTAAACGCAGTTGGACACCTTTTTCAGCAGAGCCTGCTTGTAGTTGAGCATGTTGAACAGCGGGTCCGCGAGAATGCTGTCTGTTGCGATTGCAAGGCTTGCCGCGTAGATTATTGCTTCGTCGATGGTGACGTGCTGCGCGCCGTTGGTCCCGTTTTTGTTGTAATCCCAGATGTTGCGGATAGAAACAGAACCGGCAGGGAACAGAGTCTTTGCCTCGACCAGCACGGAATTGACCGCGCTGAAATCCTCCACCGCGCTGTAGCCCAGAATGGCTGCGCGGCGCTCGTTGGTCTTTCTGGAAGCGCTGAGCATCGGCAGCATAACGATGAGCGCGCCGGTGAATGTCGCGCCGACGCAGAGTACTGCGGAAAATACAGTCGCTGCAAACGACCACTGGTTCATGATATTGCCGGTGTTGGAAGCGCCGGAGCAGAAAAATCCGATCGCGCCGCCGACAACCGAAAGCCCCAGCACAACAGGGGTGAGTATTCTGGAAATGCGGTCGGAAACGTCCTCGCAGTAGGTGGAGATGATGAAATCACAAAGCATCTCGGTCTTTCTCATGGAAGCCACCACCGGGAAGCCCCTTACAGCGCCGCGTGCGAGCTGCTCTGCGTCGTCGCCGTCGGTGCATTCAACGAAATACTTGTCGCTGTCGCCGGAAACGAAGCGGAAGTTGTTCTTCGCAGTCCTGACGGTGCACAGCTTTGACACCGTGTTGAAGCACAGCGCCAGCATGGAAACTATGAGATATACATAGGACTGCTTCATCATCAGGTAGTTTGCGTTTGCAAGGTACATGACGATGCTTCCCAGGGCGCCGATATGCGCGAATGCGCACAGTGTGTCGCCGTCTGGTTTGCCTTTCATCAGGCGCGAGAAGCCGTTGGTGATAACGCTGGAGCACGCGCCGAAGCTGAGAATGCCGATGGTGAGGTCGGTGTACAGGAATATGTCAGGGTCCGGCTTGGCAAGCTCCGACAGTATCGGGATTCCGGTTATCTTGAACTGGAAGAACACCTCCGCGATTATCGCGGCGATGGTGAGCAGCCCCAGAATGACAAGTCTGCCTGCAAGTCCCTTGCTTGCGCGGGCAAGGCGCTCTGTGATGACGTTTTCGTCGTCAAGGTCGATTACCTCTTCCTCTTCTTCCTCTTCCTCGTCGTCGTATTCATCATCGTCGGGCTCTTCCTCGTCGTCGATGTCCTCGAGCATGAAGTTTGAGATGCGGCGCTTCTTGCGCGCTGCGAGCGCTTCCGCTTCCTGCACGGCTGCGACGGGGTCGGTCTTGGGCAGGATGCTGGTGTCGATCACCTTGTCATAATCAAAGTTCAGTCCCTTGGGAGGCAGGCTCCTGGGGTTTGAAATGTCGCTGAGGGTGACTGTGCGCTCCTCCGCGATGTTCTTTTCGCGCTGCTCCTTCAGCTTCTGGTTGAGGGAAGCCACCAGCGCGTCGCTGCTGCGGCGTTCCTTTTCGGAAACGTCGGTCTTTTTCTGCGCGCCCGGGGTGAAAAGCACCTCGTCCGCACTGCTGTGCGATTTCTTGCGCGATGTTACCGGGGAATACTCCTTGACGTGCTCGGCCTCCCCGCTGGACATCTTCTTGAGGTCGTTGCCGGAGACCGCGAGCGTGTCGCCGATCTCCTGCTGCGGAGCGGACACGTTTTTAAGCTCGTCAACTGCCTTTTCACGCGACTCCATGGGGTTCAGGGAGTCAACGAGGTCGTCCGGCTCCTCGGCTGCGCGGTCTGCGGCAAGCAGGGCGCGGTTTATTTCTTCAATGCGCTGCAGTTTGCGCATTTTCTGCGTTTCTGTGGTGACAAGGTCGCTCTTGGTGTGGAAGATTATATCGTCGTCCGCACCGGAAACAGCGGGCTTCACGAAAGGCTGAACATGCTCGCTCTGGGGCTGTACCACCTCCGGCTCCTCGTCCGCGAAAAGCTTCGCAGCCTCGCTCGGTGAGGAAAGCTCCGCGGTGAACCCGGAGTGCTGCGGCTCCCTGGCAGGCTCCTCCACCGGGGGAGTAACCTGCATGGTGCGCTCTTCCTCAGGTTCCTGACGCTTTTCTGCTTCTGCGCGGAGCTTTTCAAGACGGCTCTCTTCGGCAAGGCGCTGCTTTTCCTCGCGGTCGCGGCGACGGCGCTCTTCCAGTTCCTTCTTCTGCTGCTGGACAGACTTGCGGTGCTCGGCGACCTTGCGGATGCTTTCTTCGCGCTCCCGGGCTTCGGCTTCCTCGGCTGTTTCGGCGTTCATGCGGCTGCGCTTTTCGGCTGCCTTTCTGATGTTCTCAGCGCGCTCCCGGGCAGCTTCCTGCTCGGCGCGTTCCTGTTCCTCGGGGTCGGTGGTCCTTGTGCGGGAAGCGGCGCTGCGTATCATTTCAAGGTCGCTTCCACCGATTATCTCGGTGACGCTCTCGGTCGGCTCTGACTTGTGTCCATCGCGCTTTTTGTCTACTTCTGCAAGAATATCGTCAATGCTGTAATTATCAGACATCAATATCTCTCCTAATTTGAAACTTCCCGGTTCAGTTCCGGTGCCTTACGACTTCATACATGAGAATTCCGGCTGAAACCGACGCGTTCAGTGAATTCACCTTTCCGAACATCGGGAGCGAAAGCGTCATGTCGCAGTTCTCGCGGACGAGCCTGCCCAGTCCGAAGCCCTCGCTGCCTATCACCAGCGCTACTGCGCCGGAAAGGTCGGCCTTGTCGAACGGGGTCCCGTCGGCCTCCATGCCGTAGACCCACACGCCGTTTTCCTTGAGGCGCTTTATCGTATCCACCAGATTGGGGACTCTCGCGACTTTAAGCCATGCAGCGGCGCCCGCGGAAGTCTTGAACACAGTCGCGTTGAGGGAAGCGCTGCGCCTTTTCGGGATTATCAGCCCGTCGGCGCCGGCAGCCTCTGCGGTACGGATTATCGCACCGAGGTTGTGGGGGTCCTCTATCTCGTCGGCGATTATAATGAACGGGGGCTTTCCCTTTTCCTGCGCGGCTGCGAGAATGTCCTCCACGGTGGAATACGACGCAGACGCAAGCTCTGCAGCAGTGCCGCCGTGCTTGCTGGTGCCGCACATCGCAGTGAGACGTTCGTCGCTGACTTCCTTGACCACTGCGCCGGATTTCTTTGCGAGCGCCATTATCTTGCCGAGGGAAGCGCCTTTCTGTACGTAAACCGTGTCGATCTCCCTGCCGGAGTTGAGGGTTTCAGTGACGGCGTTTTTGCCGTAGATCAAACTTGTTTCCTGATTATCCATAGTAATTCCTTTATGATTATCCATAGTAATTCCTTTATATATAATTATAGTGTAGGTAGTATGTGCGCATTAATATACAATTTACATTATACCATATAATTAGGCGCAATGCAAGCGCAAAACACCGGATTTAGGTGAAAATTTGGTTACGATTTCGGAACAAAAAAATCCCCGACGAATGATCATCGGGGAAAAGAGTATTTATCACCCATGGAATTCCCGGCAGGAGGTATGCGCCGGGAGCAGTTTATTCCTGAGCGGTGACTTCCTTGTAGAATTCGGAGTAATCCTTGCGCTTGTCGGCTGTGAACTGGATAGCGGTCCTGGGGTGCTGGTTGAGCATGCCTGTCAGCAGGTACTGCGTGTCATAGCCCCATACAACGCCCTGTTCCTTGAGCTTGTTCATGTGCTTTTCGATGAACTGCAGAGCTGGGTAGATGTTGTACTTCGGGTTCTTGAGGAAACCGAGGAGCAGTTCCATTGCGCAGTTGCCGGCGCCCCTGCCCATTTCGGAATATGTTCCGTCGAGCCAGTCAACGCCGTCGCCGACTGCTTCCACAGTGTTGGCGAATGCGAGCTGCTGGTTGTTGTGGGCGTGGATACCAAGCTTCTTGCCGTATTTGGCAGCGAACTCACCGTAGAGCGCTGCGATACGTTCGATCTGTTCGGGGTAGAGCGCGCCGAAGCTGTCAACGATGTAGATAACGTCAGCCGGGGACTTGCCGAGAATATCGAGCGCGACCTTGATGTCAACGTCCTGCGCGTTGGAGATAGCCATAATGTTGCAGGTGACTTCGTATCCCTTTGCGGCTGCGTCCTCGATGACTTCAACGGCAGCGGGTATCTGGTTGAGGTAGGTAGCCACGCGGATAACGTCGATGGGGCTTTCGCTGCGCCTGTGGATATCGTTGCGGAAATCGCAGCGGCCAACGTCCGCCATTACTGCGATCTTGAGGTCGGTCTCGTTGTCGCCGACTACTGCGCGGATATCGTCGTCATCGCAGAACTTCCACTTGCCGAAATCCTCTACCTTGAACATTTCCTTGGAAGCCTTATAGCCGAACTCCATAACGTCAACGCCGGCCTTTATGTTAGTCTGGTACAGGTCCTTTACGAATTCGTCAGTGAACCTGAAGGAGTTCACCAGACCGCCGTCGCGCATTGTCGCGTCAACTATCCTGATGTCTGACCTGTAATTCAGAAGCTTTGATATTTCTTTCATTTCCTTTATGTCCTTTCCTGCTTTAGCACTTTTATGCTTTTATGCTTTTGTGCTTTTTATCTCTAAAGCGGTTCAATGATGATATTATACACCCGTTTTCCGGATTTGTCAAGGGCTTTTAGGGAATTTTGCAGAAAAATTTTGAAAAAGCGTTCAGGGCTGGTTGCTGCCGTTGGCGCGCTCACGGTATTTTGTCGGTGAAAACCCCGTGTGCCTGCGGAAAAGCCTGCTGAAATACAGCGGGTCGTCGTAGCCCACTGCTGCCGCGACTTCCGTTATGTTATACTGGGTGGATTCCAGCAGGCTCTGGGCATTCGCCATGCGCAGCGACAGGATGTACTGCATGGGGGTCTGCTTTACAGTCTGCCGGAAGCTGCGAATGAACCAGCAGACCGACATGTGGCGCGCAGCCGCGTATTCCTCTATGTTTATCTGCCGGCGGTAGTTTTCGTTGAAGTAATGGGTGGCGCGCTCGATTTCGTCCAGCATTCCGGTGTCGCGGCTGCCCTCGGTGAGGCAGCGGTTCACGACGATGAACAGGTGTCGCAGTATCAGCGCGAGGAGTTCCTCGTAATTCTGGCGGCACAGCTGAAGTTCCTGTATCATCTGCCGGTACAGCCACTGCAGGTCCGGGGAAGTACCCGCGGTGAACACGTTGTCGGTGTCCGGCAGCGCGTAGTATTTCAGCAGGGAACCCGCGTCGCGCCCGGTGAAGTGCACCCAGTAGACTTCCGTGCGGTCTGCGGCGTGGTAGTAGTAATGCTGCGGCTCGTCCGGGCGATAAAGTATCATGCTGCCCTCGCCGAGGGTGCGCAGCTTTCCGCCGAAGCTGAAATACCCCTTGCCCTTTGCGATGTAGAGCAGCTGGTAATCCCTGCGCCCGAACGGCCTGTCAGTGCGGAATTCCGTGCGGGTGAGTATTCTGTAGTACCCGCAGCTTGAAACGATCAGCGAGCGGCTGTCGTCCGCTATATCCGCGCGGGAATTATGCAGATAGGCAACATTTGTGTACATGCTCAGTCCTCCGGTTTTTTCTTATATTATACACCTTAATGCAGTTTGATTCAAGTGCATGTGTATCATTTTGTCCATGTTTTGTGCGATTGTGTTCATGGAATACGCGGAATTTGTATGTTAAAATAAAACTAAAGAAATCAGCGGATAAAGGAGAATTCATCATGATTTGTGAAAATGTACAGAAGCTCATCGACTACGCTGTTGCGGAAAAGCTCATCACCCGCGACGATATCTACGTTGTGCGCAATCAGCTTATGGAAGCGCTGAAGCTCGCCGACTGGGAGGAATGCAGCGGGAATTATTCCGGCGAGAGCATAGACGACATTCTCGCACCGCTCATCTCCTACGCCGTTGAAAACGGAATGATAGCGGACACCGCGAATTCCCGCGACCTGTTCGATACCAGGCTTATGGGGATCCTCACCCCCATGCCCCGGGAGATGATAGCTGAATTCCACAGGCTGTATGTGGTTTCACCGAAGCAGGCGACCGACTGGTACTACGACGTCAGCAAGAAGCTGAATTACGTCCGCGCCGGAAGAATAGCCAAGGACCTGAAGTGGCTCTATGAGTGTGAATACGGCACCCTGGACATCACGATAAACTGCTCCAAGCCTGAAAAGGACCCCCGTGATATCGCAGCCGCGAGAAATCAGAAAGCTTCCTCCTACCCCAAGTGCATGCTCTGCCCCGAGAATGCGGGCTTCCCGGGTCACGCGACGCACCCTGCGCGACAGAACCTGCGTCCCATTCCGCTGACGGTCAACGGCGAGGAATGGCAGATACAGTATTCTCCATATGGATATTACAACGAGCACTGCATAGTTTTCAATGAAAAGCATGTCCCGATGAAGATAGACCGCGCCGTTTTCGACAAGCTGTTCGACATAATCGATTACCTGCCGCATTACATAGTGGGCTCCAACGCCGACCTGCCGATAGTCGGAGGCTCGATACTCAGCCACGAACATTTCCAGGGCGGCGGGTATACATTCGCGATGGCAAGGGCTGAGGTGGAAACTCCGTTCAGCATTCCAGCGTACACGAATGTTTCCGCTGGTATCGTTAAGTGGCCCATGTCCGTTATCCGCGTGTCCTCTGAGGACAGGCAGCAGCTTGCGGAATGCTGCAACGATATTCTCGTGAAGTGGCGCGCGTATTCCGACGAGAGCGCCGGCATATTCGCTGAAACCGAGGGTGTGCCGCACAACACGATAACCCCCATCGCGCGCAGAAACGGAAGCCGCTATGAATGCGACCTCGTGCTGCGCAACAACATCACCACTGCAGACAGACCGCTGGGAGTATTCCACCCGAAGCCCTCCCTGCACCACATCAAGAAAGAGAACATCGGTCTTATCGAGGTAATGGGACTTGCGGTGCTGCCGTCAAGACTTTCCCGCGAGATAGTGATGCTGGAAAAGGCGATGCTTGGCGGCGAGGACTTACGCGGAATTCCAGAGCTGACCTGCCATGCCGAGTGGGCAGCGGAAGTGCTTTCAAGGCACCCGGAATTCAGCGAGGGCACAGCCCGTGGAATTCTCGAGCAGGAGATCAGAAGAGTTTTCCTGGAAGTTCTCGAGGACGCGGGAGTATTCAAGCGCAGTGACGCCGGAAAATCAGCGTTTATGCGCTTTGTGGACGTTGTAGTAAAGTAAATATCAAGGGGTTGCGAATGTTGCAGCCCCTTTAAAATTATTTGAAATATATCCCGCAAAGCGGGATACCGAAATTCCGAATTACGAATTCCGAATTATCTTAACGTTCTCAGGTATTGCTTCTGCTGGTCGGTTATGCGGAAGCTTTCTATTGCTTTCTGTATCGTGCGACGGTGGGTCTCAGGGCGCAGCCTGCGCTGTTCGATGAACGGTATCGCCGCGTCGTACTGCTTTGCGAGCGCGGTGGCGAAGTACCATGCAGTCATCATGCTGACATAGTATTCACCGTTGTCGGCATGCGCTGCCATCTGCGGGTATTCCCCGCGGAATTCGTCGTCGAGGTAGCAGTTCATCAGGCAGCCTATCGCGTAGCGCACCGTGTAGGTGTGGTCGGAATCAAGCCAGCGCCTTACATGCGGCAGCAGCCTGTCCGTATTCTTTCTGAACATCCTGACCGTCATCTGGTCGCAGGTAGCCCAATTATCGACATACGGCAGGAATTCGTCCAGCATGCGGATACACCTGTCGAAGTCCTTCATGCCGGAGATGATGAACGCATGAAGCTGGTTCTCCTCATAGAATTTGTGCGGAAGTTCCCGCAGGGAGGCCGTATCCGGGCCTATTCCCC
>HF989484.1:0-7342 GCA_000432175.1 Eubacterium sp. CAG:786 | reverse complement strand
ATTTCCCGCGCTAATCTGCGCAGCTGCGGGGTGCGCACGCCTATAACGGCTTCCCGCGGGATATTCGGGATAAGGCTGCTGTGAAAGTCGCCGTACTTTTTGTCCTGCAGGGAAAACAGCCTTTCTACGATGTAGTCCATTAGTTCTCCTTCGTCAGCCGGAATGCGGAAAGCCTGCCGTACAGCACGTCGGTCTGGCTGCGGAGTTCCTCAGCGGTGGCTGCGGTGTTCTCAGCGGCGCCGGAATTCGACTGCACCACGGTGGTTATCCTGCCAAGTCCCTGGTTTATCTGCGTTATTGCTTCGCTTTCCCCGGAGGAGTCTGTGGCTATGCTGCCGATGACGTCGCCGAAGCTTGTTATGTAGCCGCTTATCGAGCCGAGCGCGCGTTCGGTTTCGTCGGTGAGTTCAGTTCCGCGCTGGACGGAACTGCTGCTTTTTGCCACAAGTTCCATGGTGTTCTGCGCAGCCTGTGCGGATTTCCCCGCGAGGTTGCCTACCTCGTCCGCAACCACCGCGAAGCCCTTTCCGGCTTCACCGGCTCTTGCGGCTTCAATGGCTGCGTTGAGCGCGAGAATGTTGGTCTGGAACGCGATGTCGTCTATCATCGTCACTATCTTGCGTATTTCTTCGCTGTTCTGGCGTATCTCTTCCATCGCGGAGGTCATGTCGGACATGGTTTTGCCGCATTCTGCGGAGCTTTCGTTCATCTTTGCGAGGAGTTCAGCGGCGCTTCTGGAATTCTCAGCGGTGGCGTTTATGCGCTGCCGGATATCTTCTGCCTGGGAGGTTATCTCGGTGAGCGCGGAGGCTTCCTCAGCGGCGTTCTTTGCGAGCACCTGCGCGCCATCTGAAAGGGCGTCCGCACCGCTCTGCACCTGGGAGCCTGCCTCGCGTATATCGCTCATGGTATCGTGAAGTTCCGCAGTTATCTTGTCGAGGGAAGCCCTTATCCCGGCAAAATCCCCGTCGTATTCAATGCTGCTTTCAGCCGTCAGGTCCCCGCTGCTCAGCGCGGAAAGGACGTTGCTGATATCGTTGATATACGAGGACAGCCGGTCGATGGTAAGCTGCATTGCTTCTGACAGCACCTGCGTTTCGTCGCCCCGGTCGTTGGAATGGAACTCTGAATGCACATCTCCCTGAGAGAGCTTTTCAAGGCGGTCGGTGGCTTCTGCTATGGGCTGGCATATTTTGGTGGAAACCCTTGCCGCAGTGAGGAACGCGACTACGAGGTCGATTATGGTTATCACGACAACAAGCGACATGACGATGTAGAACGTCTTGTAAATTTCGGCGCAGGGAGTTCCGTAGATAACATAGTACCCGGTGTCGGAGATCGGCTTGTATGTGAACATCATGCGCGCGCCGCCAGCCGTCTGGCTGCGTTCGCTGGCAGTACCGCTTTCACCGGAGTTCAGCGCGGTCATAATGTTCCCCAGACCAAGCTGGTCGGAGGCGCTAACGCCGGGGAGCGTGGTTTCGTAGTCGTTGGCAAGCAGCAGCATGCCGTCCGGTCGGATTATGTACCCGAGGTCGTCGTCCTCGCGCTTCAGCGTGTCAAGGATAGCCACGAAGTAGTCATAGGAAAGTTCGCCGACAATAACGCCGTCCTCCCGCCCCTTTGCGGCAAGAATAACGCGGTCGCCTGCGGAATTCACCACCGGCTGCGTGAATGTGAAATCCCCGTCATTAAGCGCTGAAAGCTCGGTATCGGCGCCTGCCAGGTCGTAGCTGTCGTCCTGCCCGTACATGAACACCTTGTCAAATGTGTAGTCCCCGTCCTCGGAGGGCACCGCTTTATCAAGGCTTTCGGAAACATAAGTGAATTCCTCGGCGAATGTTGCCGCACAGGAATTCGTGACATAATCCCCCAGCTTCTTTCCCGAACTGGAAGCAAGGCTGTATGCGCCGAGAATACCGGCTATTCCCACTGCAAAGCATGCCAGGGAAGCGGCAATGCAGGAAGACCTGAGTATTCTGCTGCGAATTGTTGTTTTCATATAAGCTCTCCTTGAATGTAAGATTTCACCATAATTACCAGTGTAATGAAACAACTGCTTTTGTATCATCATCATATTATATTATGAATTGGCTGATTTGTCAATATATAGTTCACAATTTCTGCAATATTGTTGAATATGACTAAATGTTTTATTAAAAATAACAAATTTGCAACCTTTTTCGTTGATGTTTTGTTTTATCAGCAAAAGAGGAATACTGACTGAAAAGGAGTGGTACCATGAAAAGAAAAACTATATTTGCCGCAATGGCGGCAGTTGTCGCGCTGACGGGCTGTTCATCGCAGGGGGCAGGCTCTGCCGATTCCAGCACTGCCCTTGGCGTTGTAAGCAATGAGGAAACCGAGATAGCCCGCGTGACGGGCGAAGTCCCACAGGCAGATACTTCCCAGCCGCCGAGCCTGGGCGTGCAGTACAGCGGCGACGGGCTGGCTGCAATGGCTCTGATGACGCTGGGAAACTATTCCTGGGACAACAACGGTGAAATGGTGAACGCGTGCGGGGCTTCCCCGGTGCAGTGCGCGCTGAATGGCAACATAACCGCAAAGGTAGACCTCGACCTCGTTTCCGACGGAGAGCCGAAGGTGAATTTGTATTCCGGTGCGGAAATAACCTCCGTTACGCTGTTTCCGATGGACGGCTCCGAAAATACCGCGCTGGAATATACCGCAGACGGCGTTATCAGCTTCCCGGACAGCGTTATGAGCGGCGTGGTCGATGTTGCGGTGAAATTCCCGCAGGGCGACGCAGAATATTATTTCCTGGTGGAGCGCAGCCAGACCGACCCGTCCGAGCCGCCGGAGCTGCGCGTTTATTCCGGCGACATCGGCTTTGCGATGACCAGGGGCGGCTACGAATGGACTGAAACCACTGAAAACGGCGCCGCCACTGTGACGGTCGATTGTCCCTCCCCGTGGCAGATGTACGAAAATGGAAACCTGCGCCCGCAGCTGACCGCGCTCCCCGGGGAAACGTTCTCAATAATGCTTCCGGAGAATTCGGGCATAAAGTCTGCGGTGTACTACACGGCTGAGGACGAAAGCCACCCGCTGGAGGTAAAGAACAACAGGATAACAATGCCACAGGACAGCGTGAATTCCCCGGTCTGCGTGACTGTAGAGATGCCCGCAGGAACGTGCGATTATGTATTTTCAGTGCAGACAGGCGAGGAAGCGAACACCGGGGCATATTCACCGGAGCTGCCCCCGCAGCTGACCGCGTATTACGGCGACGGTGAATATGCCATGAAGCAGTTCAATTACAAATGGACTTCTGCCGACGGCATGGAATACAGCACTGCAGCAGCGGATATGATGAGCCCGTGGAACGCCAAAGACGAACTTGCTCATATAAATGCAGAGCCAGGCAGCACGATAACGATTGACCTGCCGGAGAATTCCGGGATAACCGACGCGGAGTACCAGACGAGCAGCGACGAACTGTGGACCATGGAATTCACCGCAGGCGCCCTGACAGCCCCCGAAGAGTGCACCGAAGCGGTGTGCACCATTCGTGTGGAAATGCCGCAGGGCTGGTGCGATTACGCGTTTGCGGTGAACACAGGCGATGTCGGAGAAGAAATCATGGAGTAATCACCTCTCTGCATGACCGGGCATACAATAAGGCAGGGTAAGGCAGAACCGCGCGTGATGCCGAAACTCCATGCCGAGCCGAAGGTGGCGTCCGGGCACCAGCAAGGACGTCCGTGAAAAGCCGGAGGCATGCCCGGCGTGTTTATATACCCTCCCCGGTGGTGGAAACATCACCGGGGTAATTTTTTCTGCATATCATGATTTTACACAATTTATGTGGCATAAATCCGGAAAATATTCACAATTTTAATGTTCATTGTATAAAGTTCACAAAAACCGCTTTACATGTTGAAGATTTTGTTGTATAATGTAATGTATACGATGAATGTGAACGTCATAAATTGCATTTATCTCCACTAATTTTGAAAGGAACGGTGGCGAAATGTCCAAATCCATACTGATAACCGGAGGGGCGTCGAGCGGTAAGTCGCGCTGGGCTGTGACGAACTATTCCCGCTTTGACTATGTGCTCTACCTGCGCACCGGGGAGGCTGTTGACCCGGATATCCTGCACCGAATAGAATACGGAAATAATCAGAACGGCGTTGAGTGGGACATAGTGACTGGTATCACTGACAACCCTGCCGCTGCGATAGGCGACCACAAGTTCGTGATTTTCGACAGGCTGAGCGATTACACCTCGATAGTGCTCGACAGAATGTGTCCGGATATTTCAGAAATGAACGACGAGCTGATGAAATCCATTGAAAAGCAGGTCATCGCGGACATTGAGGCAATGCGCGAGCGTATCCGTGAAAACGACGGCAGCATGACCATCATCACCCTTGAAACGGGTTTTTCCGTTTCGCCTGCCGACCCGTGCCAGAAGGCGCTCCGTCGCATTATAGGCTACATAAATCAGCGTATAGCGAACTCCTCGGACGAGGTTTATTTCTCCGCAAGCGGCATTCAGTTCAAGATAAAGTGAACTGACTACAACCACATGACACATACACGGAAGGAAGAACACCATGACTTTTGAAGAATTCATTATGCAGGCGAGAGAAATGAACGCCTCTGATATTCACCTCACCGTCGGCGCCCCCACTGTGGTGCGCGTGAACGGTGAACTTCGCAAGTACACAGAGCTTTCTGACCAGGTGGTCAACCGCACCATTCTTTCGATACTTTCCGCTGAGCAGGAGAAGATGCTCAACGACGGCAAGGACATAGATTTCAGCTTTGAGCTCAAAAACGGCGCAAGACAGCGCGTCAACGTGTTCCGTCAGAGCGGAAAGCTGGCTGCCTGCATTCGTCTGCTGAATGCCGAGATACCCACCCTTGAGGAACTTAAAATGCCCCCGGTGCTGCTGGATTTCGCAAAGAAGCGCAGGGGTCTGGTGCTCGTTACCGGTCCTACCGGCGCGGGTAAATCCACCACCCTTGCCGCGCTGGTGGAATACATCAACAAGACCCGTCCCTGCCACATCATCACCATTGAGGACCCGATAGAGTACCGCTACAAGCAGGAAAAGGCGACTATCCACCAGAGAGAGCTCGGCAGAGATGTGCCGTCTTTCCATGAAGCGCTCCGCAGCGCGCTGCGTGAGGACCCGGACGTTATCCTCATCGGTGAGATGAGAGATTACGAAACGATTTCCCTCGCGATGACCGCAGCCGAAACAGGACACCTGGTATTCGGCACGCTGCATACTTCCAGCGCTGCGCAGACCGTTGACAGAATAATCGACGCGTGCCCTGTCCATTCGCAGGAACAGGTGCGCTCGCAGCTTGCCAGCATGATACAGGCGATAATCGCGCAGTCGCTTATCCCGCGCTCCGACGGCAAGGGAAGAGTTGCAGCAGTCGAGGTCATGGTGGGCACTGACGCCATCAAGAACCTTATACGCTCCAACAAGATTAACATGATGGAGACCACCATGGCTTCCGGCGGCCGCGACGGCATGTGCACGCTCAACGACAGCCTTGCAAAGCTCTACAGGACCGGTCAGATAGCCTATGAGACAGCGCTGGAATATTCCACAGACAGAAACGAGATGGAAAAGAAGCTGCTCAATAGCATCTGATGTTGACAGAATTCAAATTTTGGCATATAATAGAATAAAATACACGTCCGCAGCCTGAACTCTGCGGACGTGTTCGGTGAAAGGGGACTTTTTATGAAATGTATTCCTGTAAAGGAGCTGAATTCCAGAGCCGCCGACCCGCAGGAATTTGTCATGCAGTCTGAGAACGCCTATGCAGACCAGATATCCACAGCGGCTGAACATATATATAATGAACGCAGCGAACGCCCTGTCGTGCTTATTTCCGGGCCGTCCGGTTCCGGCAAGACCACCACTGCGGGGAGAATGGCGCGCCTGCTTGAGGACAACGGCTGCCGCGCGCATGTTATCTCAATGGACAACTACTTCCTGTCGCTTTCAGAAGATGAGATACGCCTTGCGGAGCAGGGAAAATTCGATTTTGAGTCGCCAAGGAGGCTTGATACGGAGCTGCTCAGCAAGCACATCGAAATGCTCACGCGCTGTGAGCCGGTGGAAGTTCCGTCGTTCGACTTTGCGGAGCAGAAGCGCCGTCCCGGAATGACCCTTGAACGCCAGCCGGGCGATATCGTCATCATTGAGGGTATCCACGCGTTAAATCCCGATGTGACGGGGCACTCCGACGAGTTCACGAACAGGGTGTACGTTTCCGTCAGGACAAGACTTGAGGACAACGGCGCGCTGCTCCACCCGTCGAAAATACGCCTTATGCGCAGGCTGATACGAGATAAGCTTTACCGCGGGCGCAGCATTTCTGAGACTATGGATTTCTTCCGCTCCGTGGAGCGCGGTGAGGACCTCTACATCATGCCGTACAAGCACCGTGCAAGCTTTGATATAGATACGTTCATAGCGTATGAGCCGATGGTTTACCGCGACATTCTGCTCGGCGACCTTGAGCGGGTGTCCAAAACCTACGGGAATTACGACCATTACGCGGATATCGAGTTATTTTTGCGGGCGCTTTCTCCGCTTGAGCGGGAAGCCGTGCCGGACAATTCTCTCATCCGTGAATTTATAGGATAAAGAAGGAACAAAAAATGGAGATAAGGAAGTTTGAAAAGCAGGACGTTCCGGCGCTCATGCGCATCTGGAACGAGGTCGTGGACGCTGGGCAGGCATTCCCGCAGGAAGATGACCTCACACCTGAAAGCGCGGAGGAGTTCTTCTCTTCGCAGAGTTTCACCGGCGCCGCGGTGGAAAACGGCGAGGTGGTGGGGCTGTACATCCTGCACCCGAATAACGTTGGCAGATGCGGGCACATCGCGAATGCGAGCTACGCAGTCCGCTCGGATATGCGGGGAAAGCAGGTTGGCAGACAGCTTGTCACCGACTGCCTGCACAAATGCCGGGAACTTGGCTTCCGTGTGATGCAGTTCAACGCGGTGGTGGCCGACAATGCGCCTGCGCTGGCGCTTTACAAGAGCCTTGGCTTCGTCCGGCTGGGGGTAATACCCGGGGGCTTCCGTAAAAAGGACGGCACATATGCGGATATAATCCCGCATTATTTTGACGTGACCAAGCTATGATAAGACCGTGGTTCTATGACAAATTCGTCTGTACTGCGGACAGGTGCACCGACAACTGCTGCAGGGGCTGGGAAATAGACATCGACGAGCCGGCGATGGAGCGTTTCAGCAAGGTCCCTGGTGAATTCGGCGAGCGGCTGCGCGGCGCGATACATGAGCGCGACGGGCAGCGTACTTTCGCGCTGGCCGCAGGGG
>HF989483.1:5605-11747 GCA_000432175.1 Eubacterium sp. CAG:786 | reverse complement strand
TGAATAATTGCAACGAAATTGAAGTATCAGAAGAAGTGCTCCTTCAACAAAACGCACTCAATGCCTACAATACCTTATATAGCACTTTTGAAATCGACGAAAATTATAACTATATTCTGCCTGATGATTATGCAGGAGAGTATATCAATGATTATAACAATCTGGTTCTACAACTGACTACAACTGATTACAGCTATTATGAAGAAATACTCTCAAATTACGATTGTGTTGAATTTAATACAGTAGAATATTCCTATAATGAATTATACCAGCTTGCAGACAAAACAAGATGCTCTATATTAGAGGATATGAACGACATAGTATATATGTCTTCCAAAGTTGACGTAAAAGATAATATTGCTAAAGTTGAAATTGGAGTTTTGCCTTCAGTAAAGAAAACTATATATAAATCTAATAGAAACAGTACATTACCTATTGACGTTGAATATGTTTACGTTGACCCAGCAGAAAGTAAACACTACTTTTTATCCGGCGCCAACTTTGACAATACACTATCAAATTCTTCATATGATTTGATAGGCGGCGATATGGTTAAAAGCTATTTAAGTACAGCAACGCTAGGATATTGTGGTTCGCACAATGGGAAAAAAGCCATTATTACCGCTGGTCATGCTTTCTCACTCAATACCACAGTTGGCAATAATTCAGGAAATTTTGGTGTTGTTAATTATAGCAGATACGAAGACGACAATTATGGCGACTTTTGCATAATAGATTTATTCGATTATAGCAAATGCGAATTAACAAATAAAGTAAAATACAAAATTAACACTGTAAATATCACAGCTACTGCTTATTCTGTACCAGCTGGAACAATATGTCACAAATACGGCGAACAGTCAACATATTCAACAATATCAACCCTCGGGACAGAGGATGTTACTTATAAAAAAGACGGAAAACCAATAACAATAAAAGGACTTGTCAGTGCTCATTTAGAAAGTGGGCATTCGCAAGACGGTGACAGTGGTGGACCGATTTATGTATATGAAAATGGAAAATGGACATTTTGTGGCATACATTCCGGATATGAGGCACGATCAAAAACAGTCTATTTCACACCATATCTTTATATCTACGGAATATTTACCGCCAAAACGTCTTAATGAAAGGTCTGATTGATATGAAAAAATACACTCTACTTTCATGTATGGTTGTTGCAGTTATCGGCATATCCCTGGCATCAGGATGCGTTTCAGATATATCATCAACGAATAGTAAGCCGGCAGCATCAGAAGATGAAGAAACGGAATACTGCACTGACCTCACTCTGACTCTGACCTATCCGGATAAAACAGAATACACCAGCAATGACAATGGCGTAACATGGTCAACAAACGGGAAAACAGTCTGCTACAATGAGTTGCCAGCCTATCTCACTGTTATTCATCAGGACGTTATAAGTATCTCTGGTGGAATTCCAATCACCATGACCATACACAATAACAGCAACGATATCGACCATCTCAATGGAGGTTCATATGTCGATGTATTACGTTTTGATAATGGTAATTGGACTATCCCGGAATATGCTGACAAATCAAAAAACTATGCATTTACTTCCCAGATCGATTTAATACATCTGGCAAAAGATTATTATATAGATTTATCGATCTATGAACCCGTAAGCGGAAGATATAAATTAACAAAAGAATTTAGCATTGAAAGTGACTCAGCGTCGCCAGGCGTCCCTTACGGCAAATACACCATGAGCGCAGAGTTCAATGCAGATCCATAATAAAAACGGCGCTGTGTTAAAGCCTAACCCTGTAATATCATCAGGCGGCAAGCCGTTTTCTCTCTACCACAGCGTAATAAACCGCGCCAGCCACATCAGCCAGTAACCACCCTATCGGAATAGCTATCCATATGCCGAAAACGCCTATTCCCGGTATGGGTGAAAGCACATTTGCAAGCAGAACCCTCGTCCCCAGCGAGATAACAGTCAGGACAACGGACATCATCGGCTTGTTGACGGCGCGGTAATACCCGTACAGCATAAACAATATGCCGATGCCGATGTAGCACGCGCCCTCCGTCCTCAGGTACTGCACGCCCACCGCTATCGTTTCCGCGCTGGAAGCGTCAACGAACAGGCTCATGAGTGGTTCTGCGAAAGCGCACACCAGCACGCTTATAACCGCGCAGAACAACGCATTGCTGGCAAGGGTCCGGCGTATTCCCGACCTGATACGGTCGTGGCGTTCAGCGCCGTAATTCTGCGCTACGAATACCGAAAACGCGTTACCTAGATCCTGCACGGGCATGTAGGCTATGGTGTCTATTTTCACCGCGACTGCAAACGCCGCCATCACCACCGGACCGAAGCTGTTCACCACCGCCTGCACCATAAGTATCCCGAGGTTCATGACGGACTGCTGCAGGCATGTCAGCCCGGAAAGCGACAGAATGCTGCGGAAATGCCTGCCGTTCCACTTCATGTCGCTGCGGCGCGGGCGGTATTCCGGGCAGTTAGCGAGGAAGAAGATCAGTATGCCAATTCCGGAAGCATACTGCGCGATAACAGTCGCTGCGGCAGCCCCCGCTATTCCCCAGCCAAGCGGAATGACGAACAGCAGGTCAAGCCCGACATTCAGCACCACAGACACGCCGAGGAAAATCAGCGGCGCCATGGAATTCCCCATGCTCCTCAGCAGGTTGGAAACATAGTTGTACAGCGCCGTCGCGAAAAATCCCACAAAGACCCACGCAAGATACGTGTGCATATCCCCGGTTATTTCATCAGGCACAAGCAGCGCGGAAATTATCGGGTCAAGCAGCGCATAGAAAAGCCCTGTTATCACCAGCGTCACCGCAAAGATCAGCACCGCGGACATAAATATACCGCTGCGTATCACGTCGTTCTGCTTTCTGCCGAAAGCCATGGAAATAAACGACCCGGTGCCCAGTGAAAGCCCTATCACCACCGAAGTCAGAAAAGTCAGCAGCGTGTAGGACGAACCCACAGCTGCCAGCGCATTATCGCCAATGTAGTTCCCCACGACCCATGTATCAGCGAGATTATAGAACTGCTGCAGGACGTTTCCAAGCATCAGCGGCAGCGCGAATGACCATAGCCCCCGGGTGATACTGCCGGAGGTAAGGTCGTGTTTTTTTATAAGCAAGTTGCTCTCCATTTCTTATCAGACGTACATCTTAATTATATTCCTTTTCTGTGGGATTGTCAACTCACGACAGCGCGCATGTATGGCAGGCTCCTGTCGTACCGCATGAACAGCGCTCTTCCATCTGTATCTAACGGTGACAGCATAGACTGGAAAGACCCCACCCCAGAAGAGATAACCAGGAAAGTCACCGAAAACGTGAAATCCGGCTCGATAGTGCTGTTTCACAACGACCTCGCGAATACCACGCAGGCGCTTCCGTCGATACTGGAGCAGCTTTCCGCGCAGGGGTATGAATTCGTGCCCGTGAGCGAACTGATCTACACCGAGAACTACACCATCGACCCCAACGGAATGCAGATACCCGACGTGCAGAGCGATAACATCACCCCGGATAACGTCGAGGAAGTCGTCGCGCAGTATTCCGACGTGCTGAAGGAAGCCGGCTATACCGACGAACAGATAGCAGCTGCCGTCATGGCGGTGAAGAACGGCGCCGAAGTCCCCGTGGAAGTATATGACGCCCTCGCGGAAGCCACTGCCGTATCTGCTGACAAGCCTGACGTATCTCAGACGGAAGCACCGCTGAAGTGACCCAATAAGCCAACACCGCCCTCTGCGAAATACAGAGGGCGGCATTGTGTATAGGATATTGTGGGTAGAAAGCGTTGTTATTCCTTGACAGAACCGGTAACGAGATTGCTGTATATCGATTTCTGCAGGACAAGGAAGATTATCAGCGACGGAATGATACAGATGATGATTCCGGCAAAGATTATCTCCCACTTTGCGCCGTAAGGACCGATGAAGCGGTACAGCGCCGTGGAAACCACCGCGAGATCATCGCTCGGCATGTAGAGGTTAGCGGTGTAGAAGTCGTTGTAGATGGAAACGAACTTGATGACCAGCACCGTTGCGATAGCCGGACGCAGCATCGGCAGGATTATGCTGAAATAAACCCTGGGGTAGCTTGCGCCGTCAAGTATAGCGCTCTCGTCGAGGGATCTTGAGATGTTGTTCAGGAACTGAATGAAAATGTAGATGGAAATGATATCAGTGCCAATGTAAAGCACGCAGGGGGCAGCGAGGGAGTTGTAAAGTCCAAGCTTGCTGACTATCTGGAACACAGTTACCTGCATGGAGATATTCGGCAGCAGAGCCGCAACCAGGAACACCGCTTTGACCGCTCTCGTGAACAGCATGTTGAACCGCTGGAGAACAAATGCCGTCATCGTGCCGGTTATAATAGTACCGAAGCATGAAACAGCCAGTATCAGCAGCGTATTTAAAAGTCCCTGCATGACCTTGCCGTTCACGAACGCGATCTTAAAGTTCTCGAACTGCGGCACTGCCGGCAGCTCGAATACCCCTGTGGAAATGTACTCGTCATGCGTCTTGAACGCACCGATGAGCACAACAACCAGCGGGATTATTACCATAAGGCAGCAAATCACCAGGAAGATGTACTTCAGCGCCTGCTGCATTACGCGGCCGCTGCGGTACATTTCTTCCCGCGCGCCGGTCTTTTTCTTTTCTTTGCTGCTCATGCGCTACTTTTCCTCCTTGAAGAATGCCTTCTGTATCGCCGTGACGATCAGTATTATCGCCAGCAGCACGATAGCCATTGCCGACGCCAGACCGACCTTCTGATACTTGAACGCCGTTTCGATAGTCTTGATAACGAACGTGCTGGTACCGTTCTTGCCCTCTGTGATGATATACGGTATCTCGAACACGGATACGGCACCCTTTATGGCGAGTATCAGCTGCAATCCGACGATAGGACGGATATTCGGGAACACGATGTACCAGAAACGCTGCCATGCGTTCGCGCCGTCAAGGTCGGCAGCCTCGTAGATATCAGGGGAAATCGACTGGATAGCGCCGATGTACATTATAATATCAAAGCCTATGTAACGCCAGATAGAAGCAAATACCAGGCAGATATTTACGATATTCGGGTCGCTGAGCCATCTTACGGGGTCCGCACCGAAAAGCATAAGAATGCTGTTGAGGGTACCCTCGGTGTTGGTTATTCCGTCACCCTTCTGGAAGAAACGACGGAATATCAGCGAAACCGCAACGCCGTTCATCATATAGGGGAAGAACAGCACGCCCTTGAATACGTTCGCGAATTTCAGCTTGGAGCACAGCACAGACGCAATGAGCAGCGCGAATGCCTGCTGTACGAACGAACCTATCAGGTAGTAGATGGAGTTTGCAAAAGTCTGGAGATAAGCGGTGTCGGTGAATATCCTGACATAGTTATCCAGTCCCACCCATTCCCAGCTGACGCCGAGCTGATCGCGCTTCTGGAAGCTGTAAATGCCCATATTCACCGCAGGAATAACGGTGAACAGCACCAGCAGCACTACAGGTATCAGCAGAAACAGCAGAGTTGTGGTGTACTTCTGACCGGTGTAGCCTTTCAGCCACTGCATAAGGCTGCGTTTTTTCTTCGCAGCAGTATTGTCTGCCATAGATGATCCTTTCTGGTACCGTCCCCGGAATATTTTCAGAAAAATATCAGCCATCTTCAAGGGGCGCTGTGCACGCCCCTTTCAGAAAGCCGGGGAGAAATCTATTCACTTAAAGGAGATGGTGTGATCAGCCTGCGTTAGCTTCGAGATAAGCTGCGAGCTCTGCATTGGCGTCGCGTGTTGCGTTCCACTTTGCGTTGACGTCAGATACGATCTGCTTGAATGCGTCCTCGCCCTGGCCTGCAAATGCAGCCTCAGCCATCTTGATCTTGAAGTTGTCAGCGTCGCCCTGCCATGTGCCGACCTCGGACTCGTTGTTGATAGCGTCCCAAACGCCGGTCAGACCCTCAGGAGCAGCCTCGGTGATGAACAGCTCGCAGTTAGCGAAGTCAGTCAGGTAATCAGGCAGCGGAGAGCCCTTCAGCGCGCAGATGGAGCCTTCCTTCTGTGCGAAGCCGCTTTCCTCAACAAACCATGTGATGTACTTCTTACCGAGTGCCTTTATGTCGTCAGAGC
>HF989483.1:1521-5593 GCA_000432175.1 Eubacterium sp. CAG:786 | reverse complement strand
CGTCAGAGCGGTTCTTGTTAACGCCCATGCAGTAGTCAGGAGCGGACTCAGCGTACTGCTTGCCGTTTGTGCTGAACGGAGCGGGCATGTAACCGATATCGTCGGGGTTTTCGCCAGCTTCCTTGAACTGGGAAACTGCCCAGGAGCCCATTACCATTGTTGCGATCTTACCGCTGTTGATAGCCGGCTTGCAGCCTTCCCAGTCGGTGGTCATGGGGTCTTCCTCATGGAGAGTAGGATCAGAGAACACGTCGAACATCATCTTGTAAACCTCGTAGTATGCGTCGCCCTCTACGAACAGGTCGCGCTTGGAGGTCAGGATGTCGTTCTCATATGTACTGCTGCCGGAAGCGGAGTTTACAAGAGAAGCCCACTGTACGAGGGTCCAGCTTGCGTCAGCGTAGTTGGTGTAGTAAGGAATAGCGTCTGTGTTGTCGCGGATAAGCTTCAGATCCTCAACGAATTCCTGGGGTGTGGTGGGGAGCTTCTCAATGCCTGCTTCCTTCCAGATGCGCTTATTGTAGCAGATACCGCCTGCTATGGTACCGAGGTGTGCGATACCGTAAACCTGGCCGTCGCACATCTTCTTGTCAGCCCAGTAGTACTTCTCGCTCATCTCTGCGAGGGAACCGAGCGGCTCGAAGAAGTTGCCGAGATCCTTTACCTTAACGGTATCGGGGATCATCAGAACATCGCCGTAATCGGTGGTGTTCATCATAGTGGAAACGTCGTTTGCATAGTCTGTGAAGCCCTGGTACTCGACCTTGCAGTTGTTAGCGTCTTCAAACGCCTTTGTCATCTCTGCGAGGGAGCCGTCCTCGATGCGGTCTGTACGGTGTGTGAGCACCTTGAGGGTCAGACCGTCAGTCGTGGTGCTGTCGGAGTTGTTGTTGTCGGTGTTGGAACCTGCGTCGCTGCTTGTGTCGGAACCTGCGTCGCTGCTTGTGTTGGACTGGTCAGCGCCAGAAGAAGCTGTGCTGGAACCACCGTTGGAGTTGGAGCACGCAGCCAGGCTGAGTACCGTGCTTGCGGCAAGAATGCTTGCCATGATCTTTCTGAATTTCATTAGTGTTACCTCCACACTTTCTCATAAGGTAATTTAGGTGATTAGTTCTTTTAACTTGGATTCGGTTATCAAAACTTCCGTATCACCTGTTTGCAAGCTTATTTTAGCACACATTTTACTTAAAGTCAACACATAAAAATCAAATTCGTATAACTCATATATCAAAAAGCAAAAAGTATTGTATATTTTGCACTATTTATATTGTTTTTTCTGTTTTTACTTTCTTTAGTTATTTAAGTAAATCAGCAACTTTAGGGTAATAAGTCTGACAGGAATGTGATTTTAAGGTGACAGGAATGCGAACACACCGCATGTGGAACTTCCACACACGGCGTGATTTTTATTCAGCTTTCCAGATCGCGGTGTCCTCAAGCACTGTTCCGTCCGGGAATTCCGCACGGACGGTAACGGTGTTGTCGCTGCCCGGCTCCAGTTGGATATTTTCCCACACGAACACCGTGGGCAGACGCTCGTCAATATTCCTGCCAGCGCCCGCGGACTCCCCGTTGACGAAAAGTTCCACGCGCTGCGCATTGACATAGGCTTTCACCAGCGGCACCAGCGCGGGACGGCTGCGGAAACGCTTTTCGGTGATGCGGCAGGTCTTTTCGCCGCTCCACACCGAGCGATAGAACCAGAATGCGTCCTTGGCAATGCGCTCGCGGGTGCACAGCCCCTTGTCGTTTATCCCGGCAGTGTCGCCCTCTTTCCTCCCCGCAGACGGAAAGTCGAACATGCACCACACGAAAGCCCCCCAGAGATAGCCCCGGGTAGAAAGCTGCGCCCATATCCTCTCATGCATGTACGACTGGTAATTCTCGTAATGCCGCTCACCGTTGGGGTCGATATCAGTGAGCCAGTCTATGTTGTCCTTGTGCTGGGTTATCGCGCCGCCCCCACCGTATTCTGAAACGCACAGCGGGCGCTGCTGCTCCTCGTGCGCCGCGTCGAGCCACTCTCCGAACCTCTCAACGTCGCCGGCTTCCTTGTACCAGCCGAAATAGCGGTTGTAGCCCACCGCGTCCGCAGGCAGTTCACGGAACTTCCCCCAGAACTGCGCGTCGGCATACACTGCGGCTCTGCCGCTCAGCGACGCCATGCGGCTCATCTCGCTGTAGAGGTCGAAAATGCTGTCGGACATCTGATAGATCTCGTTGGACATTCCGTAAAAGAACACCGACGGATGACTGCAAGTCTGAGAGATAAGTTCCCCGAACTGCGACAGCGCGCTTTTGCGGAACTCCGGTGAAACCACCGGCTCCGCAGGCTCCCCCGGGCACAGCTTGCCGATGATACCTATCTCGGTCCACACGCAAAGCCCCAGCCGGTCGCACAGCGCGTATTCTTCCTCGCAGTGCTGATAGTGCGCCATTCTCACGGCGTTGCAGCCCATGTCGCGCATCATGGCGTAGTCGCGCTCCCGCTGCTTCTGCGACATTGCCCAGCCTGTACGCGGTCCGTCCTGGTGGTAATTCACGCCGTGCAGCTTCAGGGGCTTTCCGTTGAGGATAAAGCCCATTTCCCGGTCCAGCGCGAAAGTCCTGACACCAAACTGCTTCGACATACTGTCAACCACCTCGCCGTTTACGATAAGACCGGCTTTCAGCGTGTACAGGAACGGATCGCGCACGCCGTCCCACAGGTGCGGCTGTTTCAGCATAGTTTCAAGCGATATCTCCGTTTCTTCCCCGCGCCTGATGAAATACTCCACCTCGGAACATATCACCTCATTGCCGCCGCTCACCTCTAAACTGATTTTTGCCGTAACATCGGACGCTTCGCAGTTTTCCAGACAAACGGACGTCCTCACCCGGGCGCTGTCACCATACACGTCAACGCATGGTGAGATGTCGCACAGATGCACACGATTGACTGAGATCAGCTTCACCGGACGGTAGATCCCACCCATTTTCGTAAAATCGCCGCAGTCGCATATCGGCGCGATGTATTCGGACGCCGCGTTGCTGACGAACACCACGAACTGGTTTTCCGTGCCGACTTTCGCAAGCTTTGTGATATCGAACCGGAACGCTGAATAGCCGCCTTCGTGCCTGCCGGCTTTCTTTCCGTTGACAAAAAGCTCGGTGACGGTGTTGGCGCCGCT
Organism: Eubacterium sp. CAG:786; assembly: GCA_000432175.1. Classification (GTDB taxonomy): domain Bacteria; phylum Bacillota; class Clostridia; order Oscillospirales; family Ruminococcaceae; genus CAG-115. Next base: position 2,423 of record HF989483.1, on the reverse strand, counting down.
GAATTCAACGAAGATCTCACGCCCGCGGTACTGTTCGTTCGGCAGGAACACCCTGCGACGATAGCAGCCCGCGCCGCGATAATACCCCTCCGCATATTCCGGGGAACTGTCTGCCCTGCCGGTGCAGTCGTCCGCATTCCAGGTATGCGGCAGCGTAACTTCAAGCCAGGAGGAATCATCCAGCCCGTAAGCGGCAAGTTTCGTGCGGCTCTCACCCGAAGATATCCTGCGAAAGCGCCAGCTGCTGTTTATATATTCGCCTGTTCTTTCACCCATGATTTCCACCCCTTTATCCTTATTTATAGTATACCACGCGTGAATAATCTTGTCAATGTTGTTTTGCCCTTTTGGCAGCTTGATTTCTTTATAATATGATGTTGGAATTATGATGAAATCGTGAAATTAATTTAAGTAACATATACTAAATTTAAGTAATCCGTATAACTTTACTATGCGATTTTGCACAAAGAACATGCGATTAAATTAGGTATTATATATATTGAAATATTATGATTTTTACTGTATAATAAATATCAGACAAGAATTTTGTCCCTGCTTTAACATTTTACTTAATGGAGGTTTATGATGAACAAGTTAAAGACGGCTGCTGCCAGCGTTCTCGCTGCTGCAATGGTCCTGTCACTGACTGCATGCGATGAAGAGCCTGCAGCTAACGGTGGTTCCAATGCAGGCACTTCCAACGCAGGTGCACCCAACGCATCTACAAACGGCAATGACGCCCCTGTTTCCGCTGTAACAACAGCAACATTCGACACCGACCCCGCTGTACAGGAAGCTGCAAAGAACGCAGCTGACAAGCTGGATAACCCCGACCTCGATGTTGACACCCGTATCAAGTGGATGGCCTGGTGGGAAATCGACGAGACCGCTGCAAACGCAGA
>HF989483.1:0-1511 GCA_000432175.1 Eubacterium sp. CAG:786 | reverse complement strand
TCAAGGAAGTTTACAGCATTCCTGAAAAGGGTATCGAGAAGAGCGAAAACTACGATCACACAGGCTGCATCTTCGACTACATGTATACCGACTACAACTCCCGTTACGACAAGCTGGCTACAGCTATCCAGTCCGGTGATTCCCCTGACCTGTTCCCGTTCGAGATCCGCGACTATCCTTACGGCGCTCTGCAGGGCAGATATCAGCCTATCGACGGCATTGTAGACCTCACATCTGATAAGTGGGCTCCTGCAAAGGACGTAATGGATCAGTTCGAGCTGAACGGCAAGCAGTACTGCGCTATCTATGAGATCTCCTTCGACTCTCTGCTGTACTACAGAAAGAGCGTTATCGAGGACGCAGGTCTGCAGGATCCGCGCGAGCTGTACGAGAACGACAACTGGACATGGGATACTTTCCTTGAGATGGCAAGAGCATTCCAGAAGTCCGGCGACGACAGATATACAACAATGGGTTACAACACCGAGATCGAGCTGCTGGTTTCCACCGGTACGCCTATCGTAAGCATCGAGGGCGGTAAGCTCGTTAACAACATGAACAGTGCTAACGTTCAGAGAGCAATGGATCTGCTGTCCACGCTGCAGTCCGAGAACCTCAGATGGCCTATCCAGGAGAACGGCTGGTCTCTGAACCCGAAGCTCTGGGCACAGGGCAATATCCTGTTCTATGCTAACGGCGGTACATGGGAATTCGAAGGCGATTCCGGTCTTAAGAAGTTCGCTGACAGATTCAGCTGGAGCGACGACGAGATCGTTGCAGTTCCTTATCCGAGAGATCCGCAGGCTGACAAGTACTACCACTTCATGAAGCAGGACGCTCTGATGTGGTGCAAGGGTTCCACCAATGCTAACGGCGTTGCTGCATGGATCGACTGCTGCGTAACCACAAGCCTTGATCCTGAGGTAACCGCTGCTTCCAGAAAGCAGGCTAAGGACAAGTACGGCTGGACCGACTACAACCTCGACTTCATCTACAGCCAGACAACACTTGACGGCACCAGCAAGATCACTCCTATCTTCGACTTCAAGAACGGTATCGGTAATGATATCGCTGACGCAAGCAAGTCCGAGTCCCCTGTTGAGGCTCTCACCAAGACCGTATTCCTCTCTGGTGAAAAGACCTATGCACAGCTGAACTCCGAGTACTTCACTCAGATCGATACTCGTATCAACGAGATCAACGAGAAGATCAGCAAGATGTGATTATTCAGAAACTTTATATGGTCCCCGGATAATTCCGGGGATCATTTTTTGTATATTTCCGCTTTTCCCGGAAATAATAAAAAGGTAACTCCCCTGTCGTAAAAAAACAAAAAAATATTGAAGAAATTTTAAAAAAGCTATTGACAAAGTTAAATGTCTGTGATATAATATAATACGTTAAGTCACTGGGGTGTCGCCAAGCGGTAAGGCAGATGACTCTGACTCATCCATTTCGAGGGTTCAAATCCTTCCACCCCAACCAGTCGAGTGCCTCGACACGCATTACGC
>HF989482.1 GCA_000432175.1 Eubacterium sp. CAG:786 | reverse complement strand
GCTTAAGCTTGTAGTTTTTCTCAAATTCGCCTTCTTTTTTCTCCAGGGCGGAAGTATGCCGGTTAAGGGTGGATATAAGGCGCTCACGCTTGCCTTTGGCGTCCGCAAGCCGCTGAGAGATCGTTTCTATGCTTAACATAAGCAACTCCTTTCAAAATACCGAAAGTATAATAATTCTTTTTTCGGAATATAATTTCAAATTATTAAAACAGGTTTTAGATTTATTAATCGGGTATTCTTTTTTCGACTACCCCATTTCTGGCAAAGAAAAACCGCAGCATTTTTCGTGCTGCAGAGAATAGTCCTGATAAAATGTGCAACTCTGGTATTCCGGAACAGATATCGCATTGCTTTTGCAAATTCCGGAGTTGGTTCCTGGGACAGGGAGCGCTCAGCAGCGCACTTACTCTCAAAGCCGAGAACACCGGAATTGACGATAACACGGAATGTTTCCGCACGTTTGATTTCGCTCCTGCGTCGGAGCAGATGAGAGATATAAACTCGATTG
>HF989481.1:16509-38866 GCA_000432175.1 Eubacterium sp. CAG:786 | reverse complement strand
CGGTAATCATCTCGGGCTCGGGTTCTGGTTTCTGAACCGGCTCGGGGAAAGCTTCTGAAACAGGCTCAGAAACGGCTTCAGGTTCTGGAAGCGGCGCGGGTTCCCCGACGGGCGCTGAAACATGTTCTTCAACAGGCATAACGATCGGCTCATTAACCGCCTGCGGTTCTTGCTGAACTTCTGGAATCGGTGCAGCGGACTGGGGCTGTTCAGGTGCTGGTGCCGCTTCGGGGGCTTCACGCGCACTTACCTTATGACCGCACTTTGGGCAGAATAATGCCTGCGGTCTGAGCTGTCTTCCACATTCTTCACAAAACATATTATCCTCCGGAAATACGAACGCATTCTGAAAGTGCCCTCCAAATGTCACCACTCAGAGGGCACTCAATATTACTCAAAAATCACATCTGCGCAAGTTCAGCAAAGCACTGCTTCATTGCCGGATAAAGCTTACGATACATCTCATAGACCTTTTCATACTCGGCGGTGTTTTCAGCGATAGGCTCCTGTATCTTCTCAGGCTTGATGACTGCGCGGCACGCCTCGGGAACGCTCTTGTAAATTCCTGCGCCGACAGCTGCAAGGAGCGCAACGCCAAGCGCGGGACCTTCCTTGTTCTGTGTGGTCTTGACCTGGCAGCCGTAAAGGTCGGCCAGCATCTGGCGCCACAGGGGTGATGTTCCACCACCGCCGCACGCCATCATGTCGCTCACGTTGATGTCCATTTCGCGCATAACTTCAACGCAGTCGCGCAGGGAATAGGAAACGCCCTCCATTACCGCGCGGAGCATCTCTTTCTTCTTGTGCATGGTGGAAAGTCCGAAGAACACGCCGCGTGCATTCGGGTCGAGGTGAGGAGTTCTCTCACCGTTGAGATAAGGCATATAGAGAAGCCTGTTTGCGCCGATGGGCACGCTTCCGGCTTCCTTATCCATGAGGTAATACGGGTCAACGCCCATAGAAAGAGCAGTTTCCATTTCGGACCAGGCAAAATTGTCCCTGAACCATTTCAGCGAAAGACCTGCGGACTGTGTAACGCCCATTACATGCCAGCAGCCGGGAACTGCGCAGCAGAATGTGTGTACTCTTCCCTTCTTGTCAATGGAAATATTGGAAGTATGCGCAAAAACAACGCCGGAAGAACCAATAGTCGTGAACGCCTTTCCATCCTCGACAACACCTGTTCCTACTGCAGCTGCGGCATTATCGCCTGCGCCGCCCACAACAGGAGTTCCTGCCTTTAAACCGGTGAGTTCAGCAACTTTCTTAGTAATGGTACCGGTGATCTCCGGGGACTCATAAACCTTTGCAAGCAGGGACTTGTCAATGCCCAGCTTGTTCAGGACTTCATCGGACCAGCAGCGGTTCGGGATATCGAGCAGCTGCATTCCGCTGGCGTCGGAAACCTCGGTGGCATACTCGCCGGTGAGCATAAATCTGATGTAATCCTTGGGCAGCAGGATATGTCTGCACTTTTCGTAATTCTGGGGTTCATTGTTCTTGACCCACATGATCTTTGCAGCCGTGAAGCCAGTGATAGCTGGATTTGCGGTGATCTCGATCATTCTGTCAGCGCCGACCTTGTCGGTGATCTCAACGACTTCCTTGGCGGTGCGCTGGTCGCACCAGATAATTGACTTGCGGATAGGCTGGTTATCAGCGTCCAGCATTACAAGACCGTGCATCTGTCCTGAAAGACCAACGCCCTTGATATCGTCAGGGCTTACCTTGCTTTCAGCGATGACGTCCTTGATACCGTTGACGGAAGCGTTCCACCAGTCAAGGGGTTCCTGCTCTGCATAACCGTTCTGCGGTGTGTAAAGCGGGTATTCATAGGTAGCTGAAGCAACAGGTGTGCCGTCCTCTGAAAAAAGCACCGTCTTTGTGCCGGATGTGCCGATGTCAACGCCTAATATGTAAGCCATGTTTGTGTTCTCCTTAGAAAATAGAATAATCAAAACGCCTGTGTAAACGTTTATATCATCTATGATTTTAATACATTCTGCCTAATTTGTCAAGGGGGTTTGAAAAGATTTGGTGCAATAATACAAAAAAACAGGGGAACCACGTAATCTCCCCCGAATATTTTTTATTCTTCTCCAAGCGCTTTTCTTACCGACGCTATAAGCTCCTCCGGCGAGAATGGCTTTGAAACCATATCAGAGCCTGTCGCTTCTATCTCGGTCAGAGTCTCTTCGTCCTCCGAGGACGTAAGGAACACCACCGGAGTGTCAAGTCCCGTCTCGCGCAGTCTGTGGAATGTCTGCAGTCCATCCATCGAGGGCATCATGACGTCCATGAGAATGAGGTCGGCCTCCGGGGCAAACGACAGGCATTCTTCACCAGACCGAGCCTTTATGATATTGTCATAACCGTTCTTGCACAGCAGGAACTCAGTCATGCGTAAGTTCATCGGCTCGTCGTCGGTTATGATGATAAGCGCCATCTCTCATCGCCTTATATAACAATATGAATATTCAGAATATATGAGATGGCAGCACGCGAACCCATTCTCTGTTCAAGCCGAAAATATCATAAGGTAACCTCTAAAAACCGGGACACGAGCAGATTTCGTATATGACTTATATCAGATGTAAGGCACCAAACCGCAGTAATACTTGATGTATTTCAAGGTTTGGTAACGCAACAGATGATATAAGTCATAGAAATCTGCCGTGAAGGAGGTTTTTAGAGTTTACCATTAATTATACCACACTCAAGCAATGCCGTCAAGCGTTATCTATTGTCAAAACGGTAATTTTACAGTTATGTCATAATTGATTAACAGATATTTCAAATTTAAATAGCCTGATATCACGATAATAGTCAAAATGAGTTGACATTGTGAGATAAGTCGGTTATAATATACACATGTGAATAAAAGCACACTTTGTGCAGAAAGGCTGGATATCATGGCAGTTACAACACGAAACAACTCGGATAAGAGAGTTATAAGAACAAAAAAGGCGATACGCGCCGCGCTTTTCAAGATAATGGAAAGCAAGGACATCTCATCTATCACAATAAGCGAACTGACCACCCTTGCCAATGTAAACCGCAGAACATTCTATACGCATTATAATAACATTACGGATATTCTCGACGAAACCGAGTCTGAAATCGTTGACGCTGTAACCGCGATAATTTCCCATTTTGACAGCGGTTCGCTGGTTAACAGCACATATACGCTGTTCCTGGAGTTGAGCAAACTTATCACGGAGCAGTACGGCTTTTACTTCCATCTGATGAAGAGCGATTTCCGCGGGGTGCTCGTTTCAAGAATGAAAAACGTACTGAAAGCTTCCGCAGGCAAGATACTCGGACATTTCACGATAACTTCAGAGGAAAAATACGTTATGCTGATGTCGGCGTTCATCAACGGTGGTTTTCTTAATCTGTTCCTTGAATGGAACAAATCCGGGCAGTCGGTTTCCATCGAAACTGCCGCAAAGGTCGCCAGCGTAATGGTGGATTTCTGCGTAAAGAATGTGCCTGAAATAACCGATACGCTTAACAAAACTGATTTCACAAAGAAATAAAATCATCCCGGGGCGTCGGAACGCTCCGGGATATCTTTATGCCTCGTTCATCGTGTTTATCACTGAACGCATGGCGTCCAGCGGCTTTTCATTCTTGTCGAGGGTGACGCGGATATGCCCGCGGTCTGCGGTTTCAAGCAGCATTCGCTTTCCGTACAGCTTGGATACTGCAGCTATCTTCTTCATGTCGAATTTTCCGAGATAGAACAGCAGGTCGTTGTTCATCTGGGTGATTTCAACGATATCAGCGGCGCTTGCCATATTGCGCAGGCGCGCGACTTCAATAAGCCCGCGCACCGATTTTGGCGGGTCGCCATATCTGTCGATAAGCTCGTCGGTGACGTCGACGCTGTCCTCTTCAGTCTGAATTCGCGCTATCTTACGGTAACAGTCAACGCGCTGCGCCTGGTTGGAAATATAATCCTCCGGTATGAACGCGTCTATCTTTATATCCACCAGGCACTCTTCCTTGTGGACGTCCTTTTCACCGCGCTCCTCGCGGACTGCCTCGTCCAGCAGCTGCAGGTACATGTCGTATCCCACGTTCGCAAGGTGACCCGACTGACTTGAGCCGAGAATGCTTCCCGCGCCCCTTATCTCCAGGTCGCGCATCGCTATCCTGAAACCGCTGCCGAACTGTGTGAACTCACGTATCGCGTCAAGGCGCTTCTGCGAGATCTCGGAAAGAACCTTTCCGCGCTGGAACGTGAAATACGCATATGCGCGCTTGTTCGTTCTTCCGACGCGTCCTCTCAGCTGGTGAAGCTGTGCAAGCCCCATGTAGTCGGAATTCTCGATGATGAGCGTGTTCACATTCGGGACGTCAACGCCGGTTTCTATTATCGTGGTGCAGACAAGCACGTCAAGGCTTCCGTCAAGAAGATGGCGCCAAATCTCCAGCATCTGTTCCTCGGACATTTTGCCGTGTGCAACGCCTACCCGCGCTTCCGGGATAAGCGAACGTATTTTCTCCGCGCAGCTGTATATCGAGTCTATGCGGTTGTGGATATAGTACACCTGACCGCTGCGCCGCAGTTCCTTTTCGATAGCCTGCATTATCACGCCCCAGTCGTGTTCCATGACATAGGTGGTTATCGGCTGTCTGTCCTGGGGAGGTTCGTCGATAACGCTCATGTCGCGTATTCCGCTCATCGCCATGTTGAGGGTCCTCGGAATAGGCGTTGCAGATAAAGTCAGCACGTCAACTCCGCTGAACATCTCCTTGAACTTCTCTTTATGTGCAACGCCGAAGCGCTGTTCCTCGTCGATTATGACAAGCCCCAGGTCCTTGAACTTGATATCTTCCTGGATTATACGGTGGGTGCCTATTATGATATCTATGCTGCCCGCTTTCAGCCGGCGCAGTATTTCGCGCTGTTCAGCCGGGGTCTTGTGCCTTGACAGCAGAGCGATATTTATAGGGAAGCCTTCCATTCGGTTACAGAATGTCTGGAAATGCTGCCATGCAAGCACCGTCGTCGGTACTAACACCGCGCACTGCTTCCCTGCTTCCGCGCACTTGAATGCCGCACGCAGCGCGACTTCAGTCTTGCCGAAGCCAACATCACCGCACAGCAGGCGCTCCATCGGCACCGGCTTCATCATATCTGCCTTTATCTCGTCGATGCACCGCAGCTGGGAATTAGTTTCGATATAGTTGAAATGCGCTTCAAAATCCTCCTGCAGCGAGTCGTCGGGAGGGAATTCATAACCCTTGCTCTTCATTCTGCGGGAATAAAGCTCGATAAGCTCGCTTGCCATTTCCTTTGCGGCAGCCTTTGCTTTCGCCTTTGACTTCTGCCACTGGTCGGAATTCAGTTTGTTCAGCTTTACGGTATTCACGTCGCCCGCGCCGATATACCGCGACACAAGGTCAAGCTGTGTGACGGGAATATGCAGCACGTCCGCGCCGGCATAGCGTATTTTGATGTAGTCCTTGGCAACGCCGTCGGTCTCTATCTTGTGAACGCCGTCGAAAATGCCGATACCGTGGGAATAATGCACCACCAGGTCGCCGATGGAGATATCCGAAAGGGAACGTATCTCCTCACCCGGCTTTTTCTTCGGAGGACGCTTGCGGTTCGCATGCACCGCAGTATGCGTAAACACCGCGAACTTTATAGTGCTGTATTCGATACCAGCGCCGAGAGTTCCCGGGATAACGATGACTCTGCCCTTGACGGGCTTTTCGGGGTCGGCGGCGAGGTCGGCCTTGAAGCCCTCGTCCTGCAGGTCGCTTGCAAGCGTATGCGCTCCTTTTTCAGTACCTGAGAAAATCACGCAGGAAAAGCCCATATCAAGGTAATTCTGCAGTTCCGTCTGCAGCACCGCGAGTTCACCGCTCCAGGGTGAAGTCTGGATAGCGCCCTGCAGGTCCAGAAGCAGACCAAGCTGCATGTCGCGCCCGCGAATGAACGTATCGAAATACGCGCAGACGCGCTCGTCGATTTCGGAATAGAGCTCATTCTTAGTCAGCATGAACCTGTCAAGCCCGCGGCAGATGCGCTTTTCTTCGGTCTGTATGCGCAGGTCCTCGGCATGCTGAGCCGCGATGGCGCGGTAATTCTCGCGCACCGATGTATTCTCGCAGACGAAAAGCGCGTTCGCATAGTCGAATATCGTCGCTTCCTTATCGTAACACAGCGGAAAGAACCTGTCAACAGTGCTGAGGGAAATGCCACCGCGCAGCTTCTGGCAGTCCTGCTCCAGGCGCTCGCGCATTTCCGCTGCGTTTCTGCCGCGGAGCTTTTTCGCAAGCGCTTCGATACGCCCGCACAGCTCCTCAGAGGAAGTAAAAAGCACCTCGGCTGCCGGAGAAATTCGTATGCTTTCTATGGGCTCAGTCCTGCGCTGGGTCTCAAGGTCGAAATAGGTCAGGCTGTCGATGGTATCTCCCCATAATTCAAGACGGCACGGCGCTGCGCTGCTGGGCGGGAATATGTCAACTATTCCACCGCGGACGGAAAACTGCCCCGGTCCCTCGATAAGGTCGCACCGGGAATAACCAGCGGCAATAAGCCCCGCAGTCAGGTCGTCCAGCGGAATATCCATGTCCTGCGAGAGCGTAAGGGTGCGCGCCTTCAGCACGTCAGGGGGAATGGTCAGCTGCGCCGCCGCTTCCGGAGAGCATATAACGGTGCTGCATTCCCCGTTGAGCATGGCTGAGAGCGCGAAAATACGCTTGTGCTCATACTCCCGGGAAGCCGCTTCGTAATCCCCCAGCAGAAGCTCCTTTGCGGGATAGAGCAGCGCAGTCCCTGCTCCATACATTGAATTTATGTCGGTGCACAGACGCTGCGCTTCCGCTTCGTTTTCTGCGATGGTGAGCACCGGGCGCAGCGCTTCCTTACGCAGAAGAGCGCCGATGAAATGTGCCTTGTGTATATGCGAAACGCCTGTCACAAGGGCAGGCAGCTTCTGTTTTTCGTCGAGGTACTTGCTGAGCCGCTGGAACTCGGGAATAAGCCCCGCGGCGTTATAAAAGAGATCCATCGTTGTTTCCTCAGGAGTTGAATTTGTTCATTGCCTCGTTGATCTTTCCGTCAACGATAAGCTCCACACAGGTTACTGCGTTGTCCATTCCGGCTTCCAAGATTTCAGCCTGATCCTTCTTGAAATGTCCCAGCACCCAGTCCGCAAGGGAATAGTCGGGGTGCGGCTTTGCGCCGACTCCCATCTTTATCCGCGGGAACTGATCTGAGCCAGAAAGGTAGATTATGCTCTTGATACCGTTGTGCCCACCGTCGCTCCCCTTTCTGCGGATACGCAGCTTGCCGGGTTCAAGGGAAATATCATCGAAAATTATCAGGGTTTTTTCCGGTGGGACTTTATAGAACGCCATCGCTTCAGTGACTGCCTCACCGCTGTTGTTCATGTAAGTCGTGGGCTTCATGATAAGGCAGCGTTTTCCGGAGATCATCGCGTCGCAGGTCAGGGACTTGAACTTCAGCTTTTTGCAGTCAAGCTTGTATTTCTCGCAGAGGGTGTCCACAGTCATAAAGCCGATGTTGTGCCTTGTCCCGTCGTACTGCGTGCCGGGGTTTCCAAGTCCGCAGATGATGAACTCCACCGGTCCCTGGGGTTCCGGCTCGCGCTGGGATTCCAGCTTTTTGAAAATATCGAGAACTGACATTGTTATATGCGCCTTTCGGGTAAATATTCCTGTGCTTTATAACGCACAAAGACCACCCGCAGCAGTACTGCGAGTGGTAGTATCTGTGATTTTGTGACTATCTGGTAATTACACCAGGTCGTTGGCGTCGAACGGATCGCCGCACTCCGGGCAGAACTTCGGAGGGTGCGCAGGATCTTCGGGCTGCCAGCCGCACTTGTCGCAGCGATAAATCGGAGCTCCGGCAGGTCTGGGCTTGCCGCAGTTCTGACAGAACTTGCCCTTGTTCACTGTTCCGCAGGAGCATGTCCAGCCGTCTGCCTGTGCGGGCTTGGGCTTGCCACAGTTAGCGCAGAACTTGCCTGTGTTGCTTGTGCCGCACTCGCATGTCCAGCTTCCCTGAGGCGCTGCCTGGGGTGCTGCCTGCTGTGCCGGCTGAGGAGCCTGCGCCTGCTGCTGTGCTCCCATCTGGAACAGGGTCTGCGCGTTCATTCCACCCTGCTGCTGAGCCATGTTCATGCCCATAAATCCCATCATCGCGCCGCCCTGATTTCCTGCTGCAGTCTTCATTGCGGAAGCCTGTGCGTCTACCAGTGTAGCAGCTGCCATGTTTGGATTGCGCATAACGGCGGTACGCTGCAGGTTGGTTATCATCTCCTGCTGCTCAGGCGGCAGGCTCGGAGGGTTCATAGCAAAGTTGGAAACAACAATTCCTCGTGCCTCTCCCCACTTCTTGGAAAGAACCTCGTTGAGCGCGTCGGAAATCTCCATAGCCTTTCCGGGAAGCATGCTGGGACGCACTCCCTGCTCGGAGATCTTACCCAGAGCCGGCTGGAGCGCAGTAACTATCTCAGCCTTTAACTGACTGTCGAGATTGGAGCGGTTGAAGGTTTCACTGAAGTTTCCGCATACGTTAGTATAGAACAGGACAGGGTTGGTTATACGGTAGGAATACTCGCCGTTGCAGCGGAGGGTAACATCAACGTCCAGTCCGATATTGTTATCAACGACGCGGAACGGGATAGGAGTAACCGTACCGTAACGGTTGCCCATTATCTCTTTCATATTGATATAGTAAACACGCTGGTCGTGGGCTGCCTGACCGCCATAGGAAATACGTGTACCGATATCCTTGAGAGAATTCATGATACCGTCGCCCAGGCTGCCGGAGAACACAGACGGAGAAAGCGCGGACTTGAACTCAAACACGCCCGCTTCCGCAGCGACTTCGGACACCTTGCCGTCAACAACGACAAGCGCGCACTGACCCTCGTTTACCGCTATAGCAGAGCCATCGGTGATAACATTGTCGTCGCCCTTGTTCGTTCCCCTTGCGCCAACGCGCTTGTGACCCTTTGCCGCAAGTATCTCATTCGGGAGAGAATCGCAATATATGTACTCCTTGTACTGGTCGGCAAGATTGCCGCCAACTGCATTGAGAGCTGCCTTGATAAGACCCATGATGATCTCCTTTCATGCGTGTGATATGACTGATAGGTGTATATCTATTTTATCGCAAAATTTGTAAATTGTCAAGGTGTTTTTGTCAATTTTTTGGCTGATTTCACAACAGACTGCAGGGCATTGCACATTCAGACCGAAAAATCTCTGCGGGATATTGCAAAAAAAGAAGAAAGGTGATATAATAACTATGTTTGGACATGAAAGGAGCGTGGAAACATATGGATATCAAAGTCGGAGACATTCTCGTGATGAAAAAGGAACACCCCGGCTGCGGGAGCGACAAAATGCTCGTACAACGCTGCGGTGCGGATTTCAGGCTGTGCTGCAAGGGCTGCGGACATGTTTTCATGATACCGCGTTCCAAGTGCGAGAAAAAGATAAAAACCGTCATCCGCGAAAACCAGAATTCCGAACTGTAGCTTCTGTGCGTGAAACCATTGATTCTGCACGGAGGATAAATTATGAACGACAAACTTATGATCGCGGAAGCGCGCTACGACGAAATTGGCGTGAAGCTTTCCGACCCCGCGGTTATCGCTGACAACAAGCTTTACCGCGACCTGATGAGAGAACACAAGAGCCTGACGCCGCTGATGGAAGTCTGGCAGAAATACAAAAAGGCAAAGAGAAGCTTCGACGATGCCGTTTCCGCGCTTGAAGAGGCCGGCTCCGACGCCGAACTGCGCGAGCTTGCCCAGAGCGAATACGACGATAACAAGGCGCTCATGGAACAGCTGAATGAGGAACTGAAGATACTGCTCCTGCCCAAGGACCCGGACGACGACCGCAGCTGCATCATCGAAATAAGAGCCGGCGCCGGTGGCGAAGAAGCCGCTCTTTTCGCCAATTCCCTGCTTAGAATGTACTCCATGTACGCTGCACGTCAGGGCTGGAAAGTCGAGCAGATAAGCTCCAATCCCACTGAACTGGGTGGTTATCGCGAGGTCAGCTTTCTGGTCGAGGGCGAGGGAGTTTTCGCAAAATTGAAATACGAAAGCGGAGTGCACCGCGTACAGAGAGTTCCGGAAACGGAGTCCCAGGGACGGATACAGACTTCCACGGTGACTGTCGCAGTATTGCCGGAAGCCGAAGAAGTCGATGTTGACATCAACCCCTCGGACCTCGTCATTGAAACGTTCCGCTCAAGCGGCGCGGGAGGTCAGCACATCAACAAGACCGAGTCCGCGATAAGAATTATACACAAGCCCACGGGAACTGTCGTTGAATGCCAGGAGGAACGCTCCCAGTTCAAGAACAAGGAAAAGGCGATGAAAAAGCTTTACAGCCGCCTTTACGAAGCCAAGCTTGAAGCGCGCGACAGCGCGATCGCCGAGGAGCGCAGGATCCAGGTCGGCACCGGCGACCGCTCGGAGCGCATTCGCACCTATAACTTCCCGCAGTCCAGGGTGACTGACCACCGCATAGGGCTGACGCTCTACAAGCTTGACGAAATGATGAACGGCGGCTGCGACGAAGTTTTCGAGGCGCTGCGCCTTGCCGACCAGACCGCGAAGCTCCTGAAGCAGGAGCAGTGAAAGGAAATGATATCTTGACCACAGAACTGTTGCCGTTTTCCGGGCAGTCCGCAAGGAAAGCAGCTGAAATAATGGCTTCCGGCGGCATCGTCGGAATTCCGACTGAAACCGTCTACGGGCTTGCGGCAGACGCGCGTAACGAAACCGCTGTACACCGTATTTTCGAGGCCAAGGGGCGTCCCCAGGACAATCCGCTGATAGTCCACATCAGCGGCATTGAGCAGCTTGCTCCGCTTGTAAGGGAGATACCCGGACTTGCACTGAAGATCGCTGAAAAATACTGGCCTGGACCTCTCACGATGATTTTCCCAAAGTCGGATATGATACCCTCCGCGACCAGCGGTGGGCTTGATACCGTCGCAGTGAGAATGCCGCTCAGCCCTGCCGCCAGAGCGATAATAGACGCATGCGGCTTTCCGCTGGCGGCGCCCTCCGCTAACCTTTCGGGAAGCCCCAGTCCCACCACCGCGCAGCATGTTTTCAACGACATGAACGGCAGGATACCGCTGATAATAGACGGCGGCGAATGCAGCTGCGGTGTGGAAAGCACCGTGCTGTGCTTCCCTGCCGCCGACCGTGTGAGAATTCTCAGACCCGGCGGAGTGACCGCGGAAATGCTCTCTGAACTCTGCGCCGTAGACATAGACCCGGCAGTTACTTCCGAGCCGCCAAAGGGCGCAAAGGTAATGTCTCCGGGTATGAAATACAAGCATTATTCCCCGAAAGCGGACGTGTACATAATCAACGCGCACGGCAAGGCTTTCGCGGACTGGTGCGTAAGCCATGCAGGCGAGAAAACGCTGGCGCTTTCAGCCGATACTCACGAGCACGGAATGTTCCGCTGCTTCGGCAAAGACGAAAGCGAACAGGCGCACAGGCTTTTTGCGCTGCTCAGGGAAGCCGACGACGAGGGAGCGCGTACCGTCTATGTTGAAATGCCGTCAAAGGACGGTATAGGGCTTGCGGTTTACAATCGCCTGCTTCGCGCAGCGGCATTCAGGGTAATCGAACCAGATGAATAACAGAAAAATTATCGGTCTGACCGGAATGTCAGGCGCGGGGAAATCCACAGTATGCAGGGTTTTCGCAGAAAACGGCTTTCACGTTATCGACTGCGACCTCTGCGCCCGCGAGGTAGTACAGCCCGGCAGACCCGCGCTTGATGAACTCCGCGACCGGCTGGAGGCTTCGCTTATTCTTCCAGACGGAAATCTCGACCGCAGAAAGACATCGGAACTGATATTCCACGACGAGGAGAAACGCGCGCTGTTCAACCAAATAATCTACCCATACATTACATATAATATCTCGGAAAAGATAAAGCGCGCGGACGGCTTTATCCTGCTTGACGCCCCTACCCTGTTCGAAGCGCGGCTGGAACTCTTGTGCGACCGCATAGTAAGCGTGACTGCGGACAGCGAAAACTGCGTAAAGCGTATAATGCTCCGCGACGATATCCCCGAGGAACTTGCCCGCGCAAGGCTCGCGAGCCAGCACGACGCGGGATTTTACCGCAGTCGCTCCACCATCTGCATAGAGAACAACGGCACTCCCGGGGAACTCCGCGAAGCGGCAGAAATGGCAGTGAAGAAACTGAAAGGCAACTGATGACAAAATACCGAAAAAGACGACGCGCCCTCCCGGTGGTGATAATCTGCGTTATCCTCGCGGCTCTGATCGCCGTTTGCGGGTACCTAGGATACGACCGCTGGCAGAGATACACACACCCGATAAAATACGAACAGCTTGTGGACAAGTACTCAAAAGAAAACGGGCTGGACAAATACCTCGTTTACTCAGTTATCAAGACTGAAAGCGGCTTTGACCCGTCTGCTGTTTCAAACGTTGGCGCCCGCGGACTCATGCAGATCATGGAGGACACATTCGACTGGGTGAAATTCAGGCTGGGAGACGAAAACACCCGCTATCTCGACATGTACGACCCGGAAACCAATATACGTTACGGCTGCTGGCTGCTCGGGTACCTCTGCAATGAATTCGGCAACGTTGAAGCGGCAATGGCTGCTTACCACGCCGGCAGGGGGCAGGTCAACGAATGGCTCAGCGACAGCAAATATTCCACTGACGGGATACACCTCGACGATATCCCGATATCTGATACCGCTCACTACGTCCGGAAAATAGTACGGGCGATGGACACATACAAAAAACTTTATGAATGACCCGGGTCCCCCCGGAATGAAAGGAAAGATACTTTATGGCAAAGTCAACTGCAAAAGAGCTGAAAGAAAAGCTACTGATGAAGAAAAAGAACGCGATACTCCGCATGGACGACGCAGCTATCAGGGACTGCGACAAGTTCTGCGAAGGTTACAAGCGCTTCCTGGACGTTGCAAAGACCGAGCGCGAAGCTTCCGCTGAGATAGTGAAGATGGCCAAGGCGCGCGGATTTGTTGAGTTCAGCGCAAAGGCGCACTACAAGCCCGGCGACAAGGTTTACAAGCTGAACTGCGAGAAGTCCGTTCAAGCTGAACCGCGAGAAGTCCGTTATCCTTTCCGTTATCGGCAAGGAGCCTATCGAAAACGGCGTGAACCTCGTTGCTGCACATATCGATTCCCCGCGCCTTGACATGAAGCAGAACCCGCTCTACGAAAAGGACGAGGTAGCTTACTTCAAGACGCATTACTACGGTGGGATCAAGAAGTACCAGTGGCCGACCGTTCCGCTTTCACTGCACGGCGTTATAGTAAAGGCTGACGGCTCCAAGGTGACTGTGAACATCGGCGAGGACGAAAACGACCCGGTATTCTGCGTTTCCGACCTGCTCCCCCACCTTGCAGACGCACAGTACAAGCGCCCCGCTCCCCAGCTCATCAAGGGTGAGGAGCTCAACATCATCATCGGCAGCCGCCCTTTCCGCGACGACGATGAGAGCGAACTAGTAAAGCTCAACATCATGATGATACTCAACGAAAAATACGGCGTTGTAGAGAGCGATTTTATTTCCGCAGAACTCGAGGCAGTGCCTGCGTTCAAGGCTAAGGACGTTGGTTTCGACAGAAGCCTTGTCGGCGCCTACGGTCAGGACGACAGAGTTTGCGCTTACACCGAACTCATGGCAGTTCTGGAACTCAAGGACCCTGCAAAGACTGCAGTTGCTATCCTCACCGATAAGGAGGAAACAGGTTCCGACGGCAACACCGGTCTGCGTTCCGCTTACCTCAAGTACTTCATCGCCGACCTCGCTGCAACGTTCGGCATAAAGGGCAGAACAGTCCTGCAGAACTCGCGCTGCCTGTCAGCTGATGTTAACGCGGCATTCGACCCGACATTCCCCGATGTGTTTGAAAAGCGCAACAGCGCCCTGCTGAACGGCGGCGTATGCGTGACGAAATACACAGGTTCCCGCGGAAAGAGCGGCACTTCCGACGCTTCTGCTGAATTCGTCGGCGAAATCAGAAAGCTGCTTGACGAAAACGGCGTTATCTGGCAGACCGGTGAACTCGGCAAGGTCGATAACGGTGGTGGCGGAACCGTCGCAGCATATATCGCAAATCTCGACGTAAACACCATCGACGTCGGAGTGCCCGTGCTTTCCATGCACGCTCCCTTTGAACTGACTGCAAAGGCTGACGTATGGGCTGCCTATAAGGCATTCGAAACATTCGTCAACAACTAATCACACAGCCTGTACAAATTCACGAACACCTCTGCATAAACATAAAATATGCAGAGGTGATGTTCATGAAAGAGAAAAAACGCGCATTCCTGCGCAGGCTGGGTGTGAAGCTCATCGCAGCCGCAATGATACTGCTTGGGCTGACATTCATAGCCGATCTGCTGCTGAAGCCGGTGGTCGAAAGCGTAAATAAATATGAATGTCACACTGCTGTATCGGACATGATAAACCACTCGATTGCCGACGAACTGGAGCGCGAGGACGCGGAATACTCATCGCTGGTGGAACTCACCCGCGACGAAAGCGGCTCCGTCTGCTCCATCGAAAGCAACGCCATGAACATCAACCGGCTGAAAAACAACATCGCCGACCGTCTTAACCGCGAACTTGATCGAATGAGCAGCATTGACCTGATGATACCCATAGGTACCCTCAGCGGAATAGCCATGCTGCACGGAAAAGGCTTCGATGTCGGCATGACTGTAACCCCCGTCGGTTACGCAAACACTGCGATAATCAGCGAATTCACAGAAGCAGGGCTAAACCAGACGCGGCACAGGATAATCATACAGATAAGCGTTACGGTGGACGCGGTGATACCGGGATTTTCGTCAAGGGTTCCGGTCACAACTTCCATCATAGCCGCAGAAACCATAATAGTCGGCAAGGTGCCGGACGCTTACACGCACGTCGTTGCAGGCGACACCGACCTTGTGGGACTGCTCCAGGATTACGGCGCGGTCCTCGACTGAACGGAGGTCACTTTGGAGCATAAGGAAGCAGAAAATCGCGCCGCAGAACTGCGTGCGGTCATTGAAAAGCACAACCACAACTACTACGACCTGGATTCCCCGACCATCGAGGACGACGAATACGACGCGCTGATGCGGGAACTCCGCGGAATAGAACAGCAGTTCCCCGACCTTGCAACAGCGGATTCACCTACGCACAGGGTTGGGGGCACAGTCAGCAGCAGCTTTGAGAAAGTAACGCACGCAGTGCAGATGGGCTCCCTGCAGGACGTTTTCAGCGAGGACGAGGTGCGTTCGTTCCTTGCGGGCGTAATGGAACAGGGCGCGCATGAATTCACGGTAGAGCCGAAGATAGACGGGCTTTCAGTTTCACTGGAGTATGAGAACGGAATATTCGTGCGCGGTTCCACCAGAGGCGATGGTTTTGTCGGCGAAGATATCACGGCAAATCTGCGGACTATACGTTCCATTCCCCTCAGGCTGAACGACGGACCCGAATTCATCGAAGTGCGCGGCGAGGTCTACATGCCGCGCAAAAGCTTCGCCGCCCTCTGCGAAGAACAGGAACGCAACGGCGAACCTATGCCAAAAAATCCGCGCAACGCTGCCGCCGGCTCGCTCCGTCAGAAGGACAGCTCCGTCACCGCAGGCAGAAAGCTGGATATATTCTGCTTCAACCTGCAGCAGATAAGAGGCAGGGAGCTCGCCACGCATTCTCAGTCGCTGGAATATATGCAGTCGCTCGGCTTCAGGGTGATACCGGATTACCGCATATGCAGCACAGCTGACGAGGTTATAGAGCGTATCCGCGAGATCGGTGAAATGCGGCGCAGTCTGCCTTTCGATATTGATGGCGCTGTAGTCAAGGTGAACAGCTTTGCGCTGCGCACCGAGATAGGCGCCACCACTAAAGTTCCGAAATGGGCAGTCGCATTCAAGTACCCCCCAGAGGAAAAGGAAACCACCCTCAACGAGATCGAAATAAACGTCGGCAGGACCGGCGCGCTTACCCCCGTCGCGATATTCGACCCTGTTCAGCTTGCGGGAACCACCGTTTCAAGGGCAATTCTGCATAACCAGGACATAATCAGCGACAAGGACATTCGCGTAGGCGACCGTATAGTTGTGCGCAAAGCCGGGGACATAATCCCGGAGGTGGTGCGCAGCGTTTCCCACCGCGAGGGCTCCGAGCCTTACTTTATACCCAACATCTGCCCGATATGCGGTGCGAAAGCTTTGCGCGACGAGGACGAGGCAGTCATCAGATGCCAGAATATCGACTGCCCCGCTCAGCTTGCGCGTTCCATCGAACATTTCGCCAGCCGGAATGCAATGAACATTGAGGGACTTGGCGAAGCGATAGTCCAGCAGCTGCTCGACAAGGGATTTGTGCACAATGTCGCCGACCTGTACGAACTGGACGTACAGACAGTCATGCAGGTCACGGGTGGAGTTAAATCGGCCGAGAACCTCGTTGCTTCCATCGAAAAATCAAAGAAAGCCGGACTGGACCGTCTGGTCTTCGCGCTGGGAATACGCGGGATAGGTCAGCGCGCAGCCGTGCTCCTCTGCGAAAAATTCGGCAGCATGGAAGCAATAATGCAGGCGCTCCCGCTGGAAATATGCTGCATAGACGGCTTCGGACAGATAATGGCTGACGCGGTTTACAACGCCATGCAGGAACCTCACAGAATTCGGCTTATCGAACGGCTGAAGCAGCACGGCGTCAACATGACATACGACAGCGGAAAGGTTTCAGACGACCTCGCGGGAAAGACATTCGTGCTGACCGGAACGCTCCCCACAATGACCCGCGACCAGGCTAAGGCGCTGATTGAAAGCCACGGAGGCAAGTGCTCAGGTTCAGTCAGCAAAAAGACTACCTATGTGGTTGCCGGAGAGGAAGCCGGAAGCAAGCTCACAAAGGCTCAGGAACTCGGAGTAGCAGTCATCAGCGAACAGGAACTTCTCGACCTTATAGGAGAATAGCAAAACTGTTTTCGACATCTGGAAGGTGTTGATTTTTCTTGCAGATTAGTGTATAATTAATAACAGAAACAGAGCGAAAGCTCTGTTATGCAGGCGACAGGAGTTGCCTATCAGGCTGACGTAAACTTAATAGTCGTAGCAGTCTGTAAAGTGATGACGCGTGTGATGTTCCAGGAGACAGTGCACTGCTGAGCTTGATAAGGGTTGTACATTTACCAAAACTTGGATAGGCTTATGCCGAAAGAAAATGTTCAGGGGGCTCTGTTTTTAGCAGGGCTCCCTTTTTGCAGTATATAAACAAAACAGGGTGATCACTCACCCCATTCTGTTTATTTAAATATGCTGCACTTTACTGACGTCTTTTTAAGCCCCAGGTCGCTGTTTATAACAGTTTCGCCCCAGTCAGAAAGCGAGTTGCCGTCCCAGGAATTCGCAAGGTCAAGGTATTCGACGCCGCCACCGTTGCCCTTCCAGCTCCATGCTAGCCAGCCGATATTGTTTTCGCTGCAGTACTCGAGAATGTACTCCTCGTCAACGTCGCCGTCTGAGTGGTTCCAACCGAATTCACCAACGACCATGCACAATCCCTTATCGGTAGAAAGCTTCAGGTTACGCGCGATTGTTGCCTTGTTCTTTCCGGCAGTGCCGTACATGTGTACTGAGAACATCGTGTTTCCGTCAGGGTCGGAGGCAAGTACCTTCTCACCGCAGTCGGTTATGCTCTGCCCGTACTGTCCCCAGCCGGCTGCGTCAACCATTATCGTGTTCCTGATACCGGCGTCGCGCAGCTTCGGTATAACCGATGTGTAGCCGTCGCACCATGTGTCGCTGTCCCAGTTGCCGACCCACTCGTTTGCGATGTTCAGGATAACGTAGTTTTCCTTTCCGATGAGCGCTTCCTTGACCTCTATCCAGTATTCAGCAGTGGTTTCAAGCAGGCTTTCATCGTCCTTGCCGGTGATGTCGTGGACTTCCAGAATTGCTATCATCTCAAGCTCGCGGCATTTATCCGTCAGCTTGTTAAGGCTGTCCACAGTGTCACGGTTGTACTGCTGACCGCTTCCGCAGACTATTCTCACAGTATTGGCGCCGGCTGCGGCAATGGCTTCGAGCGCGGTATCGTCCTCTGATGCGAACCAGGAATGCGGGTGGTTTATTCCCCTCATGACGAACTCATTTCCGTTGGCGTCAAGCAGCTTCGTGCCGCTCACCTTAAATCCGGTCTGGGCAACAGGCTCCGGCTCTGTGGTTGGTTCCGTCGTGGCCGGTTCCGAGGTCACGGGCAATGACGGCAGCGAGGAACTGTCGGGCTTTTCACCTGAACACGCAGCGGTGGCTAAAGTCACGACAGTTGATAAAATAACTGCAATTATTGATTTCATATGATTTTCCTTTCCGGCATAACGCCTGATTACATTTTAGCACATGCGCAGGAACTTTTCAATAGACATTCCGTAAAAAACT
The DNA here is from genome assembly GCA_000432175.1 of Eubacterium sp. CAG:786. GTDB lineage: Bacteria > Bacillota > Clostridia > Oscillospirales > Ruminococcaceae > CAG-115. The sequence continues at coordinate 20,371 of HF989481.1, read as the reverse complement.
GAGCAATAATGCGATATAATACAATTTATAGTAATTATTATGCAAAAAAAGGTTGACGAACGCGTAATTAAACTGTATAATAATATCATGGCAGGAGGGATAATATGAAAGTTACGTGCGATTACTGCGGCAGCATGTTCGAGGACGCCGAACAGGTCTGCCCCAACTGCGGCGCAGTGAACAACCACAACAGCCGTCTTACCGACGGGATACCCAAAACTATTGAGGAATTGAAAGCGTTCTGCGCTGCAAAGAAGCTACCGCTGAACCAGATGCGCTTCTACATAGGCGAGGATTTCAAGGAACCAAAGGCGTTCGGCGTGTTCAAGGACACCGACGGAAACTTTGTCGTTTACAAGAACAAGGCTGATGGCAGCCGCGCAATACGCTACCGCGGACCTGACGAAACGCATGCAGTCAACGAAATATACCAGAAAATGCGTTCAGAGGTCGAGCTGCGCCAGAATTTGAACGGCAATTCCCATGGAAGCAAAAAGAAGAAATCGCTTGCACAGCGTATAGCTTACCCTGCGGTACTGACCGCGGTGGTTGGTGGAATTCTCGGCATTTCCCTTTTTGCTGCGCTCAATACGCCCACCAGAGGTTACTACAAGTACAACGACCATTATTACTACTGCCAGGGTTCAAGCGACTGGTATTATTTCGACCCTATATCCGCGATATGGATTTTCGCTGATGATATAGACAGCGAACTTTACGATAACTACCGCGACTATTACGAGGATAGTTCCTACAGTTCCGGATATGGCGTTACTGATTTTGAGGACACCGACTACTATCAGGAAAGCAGCTCAAACAGCGGCTGGGACGACGGAAACGACTGGGATTACGGTGGCAACTGGGACGCCGGAGACACCGACTGGGATACAGACTGGTAATATACAAAACACCGCCTTTTTTCAAGACGGTGTTTTTTGCATTAATCGGTTGAGTTCAGCGGCGTGCGGCATCGAATATGCGTCAGGTTTGCTGACCTGCATCATCTGCTTCGAACCGTTCAGTATCGTTTCAAGAAGGAATTCATTATCCATTTCTGCACTTCAGATCATATTTTTTTAGAGGTGGTCTTTAATTATATCATAGTCAATGTCAATAATATTCCAAATATATACAAGTGTACGATATAAATATGAATACATCTCCCCGCGGAATGAAAAAAATATTGACAATACATATCAATTCTGATATAATAAAAAATGGATTATTATGTATTTACATTTGACAAAAACAACTTGTTTTGCCAGCTGGAGGATCAACGGTTATGCAGGGATATTCAGACAATAAGATCCTAAACGGAATGAAGAACCATTATTCCGATATATATACTGAAAAAATAATTTTACTAGGCTCGGATAAAGATATAATAAAAAACAGCAACGACGCTATTATGCAGGCTATTTCCATGAACAATGCGGTGGGAACCATAGGCGGCTACTACGACGACGACCTTACCATGCTGTTCATAAGCGACTTCTTCCTTCACAACCTCGGGTATAGCTTTGACGAGTTCAGCAATATGACAGGCGTCTCACTGAAGAAAATGATCTATCCCGGGGATCTGAAATACTTCGAAAATCAATCATTCCGCAACGGCTCTGGTGCCGGATTGTTCCACATGATGATGAGCGACGGAACTCCGATATATGTACGCACTTTCAAGACTGAGTCCACCGACAAGAACGGCACCCCTATCTGGGTGATGTCCGTCCGCGTTGCATGGGACGCCCAGAACGTGGAACTTGTTAATGGAATTATGCAATCCGGCGTGTGGTACATAGATTTCAACGATGACGACACCATCAGAAAAGTGACCTGGAGCCAGAAGTTCCGGCAGATGCTGGGATTTTCCGGTCCCGCAGACTTCCCGGATACCCTGGAAGCATGGGAAGAGCGTATACACCCGCACGATCGCCAGAAAGTAATGGAAAAGTTCTACGCCGCAATTTCAGACCGGCAGAATGAAACGAAATACATTGTGGAATACCGTGCCAGAGCAAAGGACGGCAAATACCACTGGTTCAAGGAATCTGCCGAGGTAAACCGCAGGCTGGACGGTTCTGCAAGCCGCATGACGGGAATATTCGTCAACATAGACGAAGAGCACAAGACCCGCAAGGAAAACGAAAAGAACGCCGCGTTCCACCGCTCCTATTCAAAATCGAACCTCTGCGAATTCTACGTTGACCTGCAGGACGACACCTTTGAGGTGCTGAAATTCAATGAAAAACTCCTCAAAGAATACGGCTCCATCACCAGCTGGGACGAGATAGCCGGGAAATACGTCAACGAACACGTCTGCGAGGACAGCCGTGATTCCATGCGCCTTCTGTTTGACCGCGACTATATCCGCAAAGAGCTGATAAAGCTTGACGGAGAAATAAGCCTTGAATGTCACGCGAAATACAACGGAGCCGACTATTGGGTAAGAAACCTCGTGCTCCCCGGCGACATGGACGAAAACGGTAAGCCACGGCACGCGATAGTATTCCTGCGCGACATCACAAACGCCAAAAAGGCCGAGGAAGAACTCCACCGCATGTCGCAGGACAATCACGACATGGACGAACTTCTCAGCGGCATGGTGAAACTGGTAAAGCGCTTTGCCGTCTGTGACCTTGAGCACGGGAGCTATACCCTGCACAATCTTGACGGCGTTCAGCTGCTGAAAACCTCTGGTACATACGACGAGATGGTTGCTGATCTCAGCAGCAAATTTAAGGCGCTCTCGGATAACGAAACAATCTCTGACCTTATGAGCAGGGAAAATCTCACAGAAAAACTCAGCAGCGAAACCGACATCTATAACTTTGAGTACTGCTCCAATGACGAAAAACTTTTCAAGAACATGTCCGCTATCCCGCTGGAATTCAGCAACGGCAGGCTCACAAGAGTGCTGATGATCATTCAGGACGTAACCCAGGCAAAGAACAACGAGCGCGAAGCAAGAGCCGCTCTGAAGGACGCATTCCTTGCCGCAGAACGCGCAAACAAGGCAAAGACCGTATTCATGTCAAATATGTCGCACGATATCCGCACACCAATGAATGCGATTATCGGTATGACAGAAATAGCCGGCGCGCATATTGACGACAAGGAACGCGTGCTGAACTGCCTTGGCAAGATAACAAATTCCAGCCGACACCTGCTTTCGCTGATAAACGAAGTGCTTGACATGAGCCAGATAGAGCGCGGGGGTATCAGCCTTGTTCAGGAAGAATTCCACCTGCCGGACCTCATCGACGACCTGCTGACGCTCACCAAATCTTCCGCGGAACAGCACAGGCATGAGATCTCAGTCTCGCTTTCTGACATCAGGCACGAGAATGTCACCGGCGACAGGTTGAGAATACAGCAGGTGCTTGCAAACATCATGTCCAATGCTGTGAAGTACACCCCAGACGGTGGGAAAATACACCTCGGTATATCTGAGAAATTCTCCCGGGGCAACAGCTCCTGCTTTGAATTCACGATCGCCGACAACGGCATCGGCATGACCGAGGAATTTCAAAAGGTGATATTTGAACCGTTCCCCCGAGCCGACGACAACCGCACGACTAAGATTCCCGGAACCGGTCTTGGCATGGCGATAACAAAAAACATCGTCGATATGATGAATGGCACCATCACCGTTGACAGCGAATACGGAAAGGGCACCTGCTTCACTGTGAGCATCGTTCTACGCACGCAGGATTCAGAGGACGGTCCGTCCGATGAACTTGCGGACCTCCCCGTGCTTGTTGTGGGCGACGACAGAGAGTACTGCGAGGGAGCAGTCACGATACTTGACGAGATCGGCATGAACGGCGAATGGGTGACTTCCGGAGAGAAAGGGGTTCGGCGC
>HF989481.1:3057-16474 GCA_000432175.1 Eubacterium sp. CAG:786 | reverse complement strand
CACAGCATCGGCAACGACTACTTTGCCGTGATAATCGACTGGAAGACGCCCGGCATAGACGGAATTGAGACCACCCGCGAAATACGCAGGAGAGTCGGCAGCGCCGTTCCCACTATCGTGTTCACGGCATACGACTGCTCAGCGGTGGAAAAGGAAGCACGTGAAGCAGGCGCTAATGCATTCATCACAAAACCGCTTTTCCGCTCAAGGCTCACCGCTCTTTTCAAGGGACTTGTCAGCCCCGGCGCAAGGATAAGTTCCGTGACTGACGCCGCAGGAAAAATCTGTCTCACAGACCACTCGGGAAAGAGTGTCCTGATAGTGGAGGACAACGAACTTAACCGCGAAATTGCCACAGAAATAATCAGCATGACCGGTGCGCACGTTGAGGCGGTCGAAAACGGCATGGACGCCGTGAATATCATCAGGCAGAAAGGCGCGGGATATTACGATATAGTTTTCATGGATATACAAATGCCTGTCATGAACGGATATCAGGCTACGGAAGAGATCCGCATTATGCCGGGCTGCAGTGATCTGCCCATCGTTGCAATGACTGCCAACGCATTCGCTGAAGACGTTCTGCGTGCAAAGAACGCAGGCATGAACGGGCATATCTCGAAGCCGCTGGAACTGAAAAAACTCAACGATGTGATGAACAAGTGGCTGAGAAAAGCATGACCCGGTTTGCGCAAACTTAAGGCAAAACCGCACAATTAACGGCTAACGCATTTGTTGACGATATCCGGCGCATCCTTGAAGCCGGTATGAACGAACATCTCACCAAACCGCTTCAGGAAAGCGATATCATCATGACGCTGAACAGGTATGTCAAAAAGTAACTTTCTTAACCACCAGATAAAATCAGGGACTGCGTAATGCAGCCCCTGTTGTTTTATTTCTTCACCCATTTGTTCATGACTTCAATAAGTCGGTTTACGTCAATCGGCTTCGCGAGGTGCTCGTTCATTCCGCAGCTGAGCGAATTGCGGATATCGTCGGAGAATGCATTTGCAGTCATTGCAAAGATGGGGACGTCGTTGTCAGGACGATCCAGCTTCCGGATTTCCCTGGTGGCTTCATAGCCGTCCATTACCGGCATCTGTACGTCCATGAATATCACTGAATAATACCCGGGAACGGACAACACGAATTTGTCAACGGCGTCCTTTCCGTTCACGGCCTGGTCAACTGTCAGCTTTGTCATGCCGAAAAGCTCTGCTACAATCTCGCGGTTAAGCTCATTGTCGTCAACCAGCAGAACCCTTACGCCGGAGAAATCAGTGCGTTTCAGCGTTGCAGCGTCGTCAGTGCCGGAATGTCTTACCGGCTGAGTCTTTTCATCAAGCGTCTTGAAATAAAGCGTAACAACAAATGTAGAACCCTTCCCAAGTTCGCTCATGACGGTGATATCACCGCCCATCATCTTAACAATGTTATAGGTGATTGCCATTCCAAGACCTGTTCCCTGCTCCTGGGTAACGCGCTCGTCAGACGCACGTTCAAACGGCTCAAAAATCCTGCAGAGGAACTCTTGTGACATGCCTATGCCGTTATCGCTGAACGTGAAAACATAACATGCAATGTTCTTCTTGTTGAATTCCCTTTCAGTGACATCGACGGTTATCATGCCACCCGGGTTCGTGTACTTTATCGAATTGCCCACGATGTTCATGAATATCTGCTGCAACCGCAGTTTGTCGGCTGAAACATTTGCATGCTGGATATCGTGGTTTCTGTAAATCAGCCGGTGACCCTTTGCCTTTGCAGAGGGCGTTATCATCTCTGCCAGCGAATCCAGCATATCACTGATATTGAAGTGATCCTCAGCAAGTGTGAACCCTCCGGATTCGATGCGGCTCATATCAAGCACTTCGTTTATCAGCGAAAGCAGATACTGCCCGGATCCAGATATTTTTTCAAGGCAGTCGGAAACCTTTGCCGTATCATCAATATTTGCCTCGGCAATAGTTGTCATGCCGATTATTGCATTCATAGGGGTGCGGATATCATGGCTCATGCGGGAAAGGAATTCCGTCTTGGCCGCATTTGCGTGCTTCGCGCTGTCGTATGCGTCACGGAGCGCCCTGTTCGCCTGCAGAAGTTTTTCGGTGTATTCGTCGTCCTTGTCGCGGGCTATCTCAGCCTTTTCGGCTACGGTGACTGATATATCCTGCACAACGCCTATTGTGCCTCCGCTTATCCCGGACGCCATGAACTTGAACCAGCGCTCCTCACCGTTTACCCTGCAGCGGAACTCGCTTATACGGTTCTCCATGAGTTCTCCAATAAAGACGTCCATATCAGGCAGCCTGGCGTCAGTGTCTACCTTATCCAGCGCCGCTATGAACTCTTCAACAGGCACGGTTATATCCCTCTGCGGGAGTTCAAGTCCCGTTATCCTTATCAGGCTCTCGCCAGCGAACACCGTCTTTTTTCGGTTATCGATCATAAAAATACCGATACCGCTGTTAGTACGGTTGATTATATCAGAAACGCGGAAAGCATACTCATACGTGTTCTCCTGCAGCGTGGTGACCGATGATGCCAGTTCGTCTATTTCGGCTACTCCGCTCGAATCAAACTTGACAGATTTGTCACCCGGCTCTATCTCGCGCAGCTTTTTTATCATTCGTGTGACCGGAACGCTCAGCACGCGGCTGGTGACAAACGCAAAAACCACGCTGATAACCAGTGTGACGGCAAATATAATCACCGCAAGTTTAAACATGAAGTGATAAATACTCATTACGGTGCTTTCCCTGACGGCTGATATCATCGCCCATTTCTGGTCGCAGTATGGCGAATTGCTTCCGTACAGCGCTATCTGCCGGAAGCTGCTGAGATATTTCACTCCGGTGTTGCTGTATATCACCGACAGTCCGTATTGATTTTCCCCGTCATCAGAGAATGTAGGATTTTCGCTCTGCAGTCTTGTAAAAACAGAACCCGAATGCGATATCGGTATATACTCACCGCTGCCGTCGTTATCCACGCCGAGTATATAACAGGAATTCTCATTGTAAAAGTCCAGCTGAGGAATAGAATCAAGGATAGTCTTTTCAAGCAGTCCTATTCCCATAACGCCGTAAACATCTCCGGAAGCGCTGACCAGCGGCACGGAATATTTCAGACTAGGCTGCGAAAAATGCGATATCTTGGAAAAAACGCTCCAATATCCCAGGTCCTTTGAAGATGTGCTACCGTATTTTCTAGCTGTACTCATAGGGACCTTGTAAAAATCAAAGTCGTTATCAGTGGACATGTCAAGCACCGGCGCCCATTCATAGTCAAGCGCTGCGCCAATGGAATGTGCGATGTCAACGCTTCCCATTTCCATGGAAATATCCGCATAGCCGGTCTCGCTGTTCTCGTATGCGTCAGTGTCACGGAAATATACACCCGGACGTACATTCTCGCCGTAAAGGTCGCCTGTTTCCAGTATAATGAATGCGTCATTCACCACGTTGGCACGCATGAGCGCTATAAGATCCGGCGAAACAGCGCCAAGTATATCGCGGCTCACATCTTTGTCAGCGGACAGCGCCTTCGCGGAAACGCCTCGTTCCTCAAGCATTGTCGTGATGCGCGCTGATATGTCAGAAGCCTCCTGAGATGCAAGCGCCGTTTTCTGGGACAGCGTGTTTTCCATGTAGAAAGCGCGGTTGGACGTCTTTTCTATCAGGAAATCGCTGGAATACTTCTCTATGTATGTCATCTCACCGCTTATCAGCATTATCGCAATGAACACCACAGCCTGCAGCACGCCAAGAATGACCATCGGGAGCATTACTTTTGTGAGAAGCGGTCTGCCCTTTCGTTTTCTTTGTCTTTTTTCAACGCTCATATCAACCTATAATACTTTCAAATCCGCTTACAAAGCCCGCGTACCATGTTTCAAATGCGCTGTCGCTGCAGTAATCCTCAAGGACCTTGCTGCGTTCCTCACCGGCTGCGACGCGTTCCTTAACGGTGGCTGCGTCGGAAATCGATGTATCGTCAAGATAACTACCAACAAAATCGCGTATTTCAGCGGATTTCTCGCTTGGTGGCGCAGTGTAGAGGGTTCTGCTGTTTACTTCGTCTATCGCCGTTTTGAATGTGTCAGCCATAACGCTGCCCATATCCGGGGAAGTTGCAAGCACCTTGTCAAAATCGTTCGTATCTTTCTTGACAGGCAGATAACCGGAATTTACGGAGAACTGAAGATTTCTTTCGTCCTCTGTGAACCACTCCAGGAAAACAGCGCATGCATATTCCGTCTTTGCGTCGGATTTCATCACGGAAAGCCCCGCGCCCTGCTGGCATGCATAGCTGTCAGTTCCCATAAAATCGGGCACCGGCAGAATTACAGTGTCCACCTGGTAGGTGTAGCTGTCATCGACTGTGACTTCCGTCGGCCAGTACATAGCGCCGGTATTTGAGCACACCATGCCGAGAATGGCGCCGATACGCATATCGTCGCTCCTGAAACGGCTCTCTGATGCAAAGCACCCTTTCACGAACGGGACATAATAATTCGCCCACAGACGCTTCAGAGTGTCCTTATCGCAGGAATACTCGACTTCGCCATTGTCATTGTAGGAAATAAACGGGTGCCCCAGCTGCTTTGCGCCGACCACCATGTAATTACCCTTTGAGTCGCGGCCGAAAAACGCCTTGCCGTCATTCGGCACGTCGGGTGTCTGCGCGTCAGTGAAGTCGTAATATTTTTCAGCGGTCGCGGTAAGACCCTCCCAGGTTTTCAGGTCGTCGTAAGTCACTCCACATGAGGAAGCAAAATCAACCCAGTCGGTAACGTTGAGCACGAAAACCTCCGTAGATTTAGCCGCGGGAAATATCATCAGCCTGCCGTCGTTGCCGATGTCGCCCTCGTTGATGTAAGCAGCGACATATTCGTCAAGTTCCTCCTGCGTGAAATACGGTGAAAGGTCTGCGAGCATTCCCTTTTCATCTACAAGATATGCCGTTTCGGCATATGTACCGAAAATATCCGGCGCGTCCTTTCCGCCCTGGTCAACGGTTTCCATTACGCTTTTTGCGAGTTCATTAACAGAGTTCTTGGAAAACGCTTCAACGATTATGCCCTTTTCCATGCCGACAGTGTCGTTGAATTCCTGCACCATCTCGTCGAAACTCAGCTGCTGAACGCCGTTATAATAGTGCCAGATGGTTATTGTGACCGGCTTATCCTTGTCGAGCAGCATTTCGTTCTGTTCCATCTGAGACCCTCCGGAACAGCCTGCCATTCCTAAAAAAATAACTGTCAGCACAGCTGCTGTTATCTTTTTAAATCCCATTGTTTTCTCCTTTTTTGTATATTTTGTCCATATTTTGCCTACCAAATTTGTACCCTTTTATAGTATATACTTTTTAAGGATAAAAGTCAAGCGCTTTAAAAAGAAAAAAAGCCGGAGCACCTAAAATGCTCCGACCGTCTTAAATTAGATTTACTTAGAGGAAACAAGTTCCACATACTTTATAAGAAGTTCTGTAACGCCGTCAAGCCCCATCTTAGTGGAATTAACGGTGATATCATAGCTTCTGGAGTCGCCCCATTTGTTGTCGGAGTGAGTGTTGTGGAAATACTTGCGGCGCTTGTCCGCCTGCTCTATGCGCGACTTCGCCTTGTCCTCGGAAATGTTCTCGCGCTCCGCAGTGCGCTTTATCTTGGCTTCCATGTCGCCGAGAATGAATATACGCACCAGCGCGGGATTATCACGCAATACCCAGTCAGCGCATCTTCCGATGACAACAAAGCTCTCGCCCGCGTCTGCCTTTTTCTTGATATAATCGAACTGCATCTGCGCAATAACTTCCTCAGGGGAATTGCTGAACCCGTTCACAGTTCTGGAAAAGAACAGGTTACGCGCGCTCTCGTCGTATTTCCTCAGATAATCCTCGCTGGTGTTATTCTCCTTTGCTATCTCTGCAAGGATATTACTGTCCAGCAGCGGAAGTCCGAAATGCTTTGCAAGGTTCGCTGCAACGATATGACCACCGCTGCCGAATTCACGTCCTACGGAAATTATTATCTGCTTATCCATAGAATTGACCTCCTTTTTATTCAGGGGTTCGCCCTGCTGTCTGTTTATATTGTAACACAACCGTGCGGCTTTTGCAATAGTTGTTCGTGATTTTCTACAAAATTGCACTATGCGCATGGCACGGCTTGTTGATTTTCACAACTGTTTTCGGAACAGAACCGCTGTCCGTCACGAAAACAGTGAATGTGAAGTGGTCAGGCAGTCAGTCCGAGTTCTGCGCCATATCTCACGAAAATCATGACAGTGCAGATAATGAGCACCAGAACCGTCGCCGGAACGCACGCTTTTAAGTACTTGCCCCAGCTGATGGGATGACCGTGCTTGGCAGAAACAGAAGTGCCAACAACGTTCGCAGAAGCACCGATAGGCGTTGCGCTGCCACCGATATCAGTACCCAGAGAAAGGGACCATGCGAGCACGGAAAGGTAATCCGAACCAAGGCCGCTTACCTGTGCAAGGCGCTGGATTATCGGCACCATAGTAGCCGCGAACGGAATGTTGTCCACAACGGAACTTGCAATAGCAGACAGCCAGATTATGATGATGACAACCAGAATTACATTACCGTCGCTTATCATCTCGATGAAGTTTGCAACTATCTCGAGAATGCCAGTCTGCTCCAGACCGCCAACGACCACGAACAGTCCGACGAAGAACAGCAGGGTTTTGTAATCCACCTTCTTAAGCAGCTCCAGGCAGCTCTTGCCGGAAGTAATGAGTGTAGCAATAGCGATAACACCGCCGATGAAAGCAACCGTAAGCCCGGTCTGCGCGTGAGTTACCAGCATAACCACCGCGATAAGGAATATCACGATGCTGATGATGAAGCTTGTCTTGTTTGTGATGGCTTCCTTAGGGTCGGGCATAGTGGAGATATCGATATCGTTTTTGCTTGCTTCCCTGAGGTCCCTGCGGAAGATAAGGAAGAAATAAAACACAACAAAAACCAGCGCGATTGCCGCAACAACACCGGTATTCGTAAGGAAGTCCGAGAACGAATAACCCAGAGAAGTGCCGACGATGATATTTGGCGGGTCGCCGCACATAGTCGCGGAACCACCGAGGTTCGCGCAGAACACTTCGGAAAGTATCATGGGTATCGGGTCAAATTTGAGCAGCTGAGCCAGTTCAACAGTGACAGCAGCAAGGAACAGTATAACAGTGATACTGTCGATGAACATCGACAGCACCGCAGACATCAGCATGAATGTCACGAAAAGCGGCACTACCTTGTACTTTACAGCCTTTGCGAGAGTCATGCACAGCCATCTGAAGAAGCCTGCCTTTGCCATGCCCTCTACCATTATCATCATGCCTGCGATGAAGATTATGGTCGCCCAGTTGATGCCCGAGGAGCTTTCCTCAGCAGAACCGGCAGTGTACCAGAAGCCAGGCGTGAAGATATTGCCGATGTTGAGTGTTTCCCATATTGCGTTGATGTCCTTCATGCAGATGCCGAAAACAAGGACAAGCGTTGCAAGGCCGCAGCAGAGCGTTACGATATGGCGCTCGATCTTATCCATGATTATCAGCACGAACATCACCACGAATATAAGCACTGCCACGATTTTCGCAAGCAGACCGGTATCGTCTCCGCTGAGCCCGGTGAATATGCCGAAAACCAGCAGTATCATGCCGACTGCGCTCATTCCCATTGCAGCGCCGCGTGTAAGTCTGTCCCTCACCGACATGATGAACATGACGATGAATACGACAGCAGCAAGCGTTGTTGCTATTATCATTGAGTTACCTCCGTTCTTAAAGCGCCTTTCTTATTTATGTAGCGGGCGCTCCGTCTTTCTCCCGCGCATGAAAAATCTCCCCTGGCTGCAGCACTGCAGTACATAACGGAGAGATGAAATATGCGCATTTTAATTTTATCACATTGCCATACAAAAGTCAATAGTGTGAAGAAGATTTTGTTATTTTTTTGACAGAACTCCGTATAATGACCCTAGTTTCGATGTTCTTTTTTGGTGAAAGCGCCCAAAGTCCACATATATAAATATGTATAAAATGTCCCCTCTGATATTCTCAGAGGGGATATCCAGTCACAATGGGTAGTAGAGTTTTCCAAGACGAATGCCGTTTTCAGTCAGCTCCCAGGGTATGGTGTAAGTGTCGGTTTCAGGCAGCACATGATAATCGTCCTCATAGCTGTTGTAATACACCGTGTAAGTCAGTTCGCCGCTGCGCCCGTCCTCGCTTGTCGATGTCACATTCGGTACTACCGCGCCTATCGACAGGTCTTCGTTTCGCATCCCGCCATTGGTGACAATTACGCCGTTGATTTCCTGGTAGTTATCGGTTTTCAGCATGTCCTCAAGGGTCGCTTCTGCGGCTTCGGGGGTGAGCACGGTCTCGAGGTATTCCAGCATTTCCTCGCGGGTGCGCTGTTTTGTTGAACTTACATATATGCTCCACCACATACTTCTTGCACGGCTGTCTGTCTTGAGAAGTTCGCTGTAAATTCCGGAACCGTTATGGTAAATTTCAATGCCGCTGCCGTCGTTCACGTTTTCGACGCGGCCTGATATATGCGCGGTCCAGTAGCTTTCAAACGTGTGGAAATCATCGTCGTACATAACAAGGTCGTTTTCGTCGTAAGTCACGGCATATCTCATTGTTTGCTTGTCATAGACTTCCCACTTTACGTCGTCGCCGAAATATTTCTTCACAATGATATAATCGCCGCGGATATAAACCTCAGTTGAAGTGCAGTCTTTTTCAAGGGCATTCCCACCGAATGTTTCGTTTGTGCTTGAGCCGCCCTGCCACTTATTCTCGTCGTTTATACCGCTCCAAACGAAGGTTTCGCCGTCATAGGCGACTGAAAATCCCTCGGGCTGAAGCGTAAAAAGGAACACATATTCATCGTCCACCGGGTTTCTGTAGAATACACGATACCGGATCGCGAATTCCCCGTCGATTTCACAGGTGACAGTCTGCACGCCATAGACCTTCTTCATGCCGTTGTTATAAGGAACTGCGTAATACGCCACTCCCGTGACTTCCTCGTTTTCCAACCTGTAGATCGTCGGAACGAAATCAGTTTTGCTTTCGGGCGACCAGAAATTATCCATATCGTCCGTGGAACCGCTAAGCGGCGTCAGCGAGTATTCCCACACGCCGTCGTTCTTCACTATGTCTGCCTGGAAATCGCGGCACACGGGACGTTCATCATACTGCATGCCCGTTTCAAAGTCCAGCGGCTCGGTGATGAACGTATCCGCTTCAGAGTCGTAAAGCCGTATCGTCAGCGAAATACGCCCCTCGTCAAGCGCGATAAGCCTGTCCTCCTCGCTTTCGACGCCGAAATCAGCAGGGCGAATGTAAGCCCTGTTCCATGTGCGCCCGTCGAATTCAGCGCTGCCGCTGATGAAAATTTCGTCCAGAACCTCTGAAAACCCCTCGTCGTCAAGCTCCGCTTTCAGCTTCATTCTGCCGAGATAGCCAATATACATCGGCGCTCTGATTTCGCTGGAGTAGTCTTCGCTGTAACTGCCAAGCCTGTATTCTCCGGTGTATTTGTTATTGGCAATGCGCTCGCTCAGCACCTCCGCGGAAACCGCGCTTTCGCCTTTAACGGTGCACTGATACATCGTCTGCCCGTTATTCTTCTGAATGCAATAATAATCGCGGTCGCCGCTGGAATTAACGTTTATCAGCATGACATAAAGATTTTCGGTTTCAGCGAAGCCTGAGCACGTTGTTTCAACGCCGTCAATTCCGCAAAAGCCGTCATATGACAGCTCGAGAACGCCCAGACTGCTGCGGGATTCCTCACAAACGACCCAGGTACCAAGAAAATGGCTTTCGAAAATGTCAAGACCCGCTTTATCCGTGCGGAATTCCAGCCCGTTTGCGGTTGGTTCGTGTGTTTCCGGAACTGCTTCGCTGGTGGTTTCAAAGTGCACGGCGTCCTTCGGCACTATCGGGAGCATTCCGTTGTGGTATGCGGCGTACAGCCCTAATCCTGCCGCAAGTACCACCGCAGCAGCCGTGCACGAACCTATCACCACGCCCCGGCGGCTGCGCTTCATCGGCTTGTATTCCCCATCGAAATGCATGAGCAGTTCATCGCCATTTTCGGACTTGTTTTCCGCTTCAGCAAACATCTCGGGGAGCTTCTTTTCAAGTTCAGTCATTCTGGTCTCGGAGAGCGAGATTTTATCATACATCGATTTCAAATCCTTTTCAGTCATAGATTTCCCTCCTCCAGAGATAATCTGAGCAGCTTTCTGCCCTTATTCAGCCGTTTGTAGACGGTGTTTTCAGTTACTTCAAGCGCCCGTGCGATTTCCACAGCAGGCATGTCCTCATAGTAGAACATGTAAATCACCGTCTTGATTTTTTCCGGAAGCCGCATCACAGTATCAAGCAGCTCGTTTGTCCCTGCGGACGGCGCTGCGATTTCCCCCGCTTCTTCAAGTGGAATGTTCCGCTTCACCCGCACTGATTTCACGACATTCAGTGCGCGGTGCTCTGCCATTTTCATCATCCAGTATTTCAAGTGCCTTTCGTCGTTGAAGTCACCGTGCCTTATCGCTGCCGCAAAGCACTCCATAAGTATATCCTCGGCTTCCTCGGGACGCCGCACTATTCCGAGCGCGACAAGGTATACAGCATTCGCGTACTGGCGGAACACCATCGTGGCGTTTTCCTGCGTTATTCGGAACACTTGAACAACCCCTTTCATTTCCTTTTGTAATTATAACATATCTGAAATGAGAAACCTGCCTTCAAACCTGAATATTTTTAAAAAATACCCCCTCCTGGTCACAAGAGGGGGCTTGATGTTAGGTTTTAACAGGACTTTATCTCAGTGCCCGGAGGGAGCATATCGTAACGCGCGAATTCCGACGCGAATTCGCCCAGACCCTGGGTTATCTGACGGAGCGTCAGCGCGAAGTCCGAAAGCTCTGCAACGGGCGCTTCTGCGATGAGTTCAGTCATTCCGTTGCCGGCTGCATTCATGCCAAGCACGGAGCCGCGGCGCTTGGAAAGCACGCTCATAACGTCGCCCTGCTTGTCGTCCGGCACGAGGATTTTCAGGCTGTCAACAGGTTCAAGCAGATAGGGCTGCGCTTCCTTCATGCAGTCCTTGAATGCCATGGAAGCCGCTGTCTTGAACGCCATTTCAGAGCTGTCAACAGGGTGGTAGCTTCCGTCGATGAGGGTAGCTTTCAGCTTTACCACCGGGAAGCCGCCGATAGAGCCGTGCTCAGCCGCCTCCTGCAGTCCCTTTTCGACAGCCGGGAAGAAGTTCTTGGGAACGCTTCCGCCAAATATCTTCTCCTCAAACAGCAGTTCGTCGCCGTCATACGGCTCGAATTCTATCTTGACATGTCCGTACTGTCCGTGACCTCCGGACTGCTTCTTGTACTTGCTCTCAATGGTCACCTTTTTGCGAATGGCTTCACGGTAGGCGATTTTCGGCTCGGACATCACGACGTTCATGCCGAATTTGGATTTCAGCTTTGCAGCAGCAACGTCAAGGTGCTGGTCGCCCAGTCCGCCTATCATGCGCTGGTGGGTTTCGTGGTCGTGCACGTATTTCAGCGTGAGATCCTCTTCAAGAAGCCTGCGTATCGCTGCGGAAAGCTTGCCCTCGTCGCCGCCGTCAGCCAGCTTAACTGCGCGGAAGTAGCATGCCTCCGGGAACTTCGTGGGCTCCAGCGCTGCGACTGCTTCCGGAGCGCAGAGCGTGTCGTTGGTTGCCGCTTCAAGCTTTGCAACAGCCACGATATCGCCCGCGAAAGCTTCGGCGACTTCCTCCTGCTTCTTGCCGAGGAGCTTAAGCAGCTTGCCCACGCGTATGGTCTCGCCATTAGTCGCATTCACAACGGAAGCACCGGGCACAAGCTTGCCCTGAACCACCTTTATTACGCTTATCTTGCCTACGAACGGGTCGGCGACAGTCTTGAAAACAAGAGCCTTTAGCGGCTTGTTCTCGTCATAGTCGAGCAGTTCGCCATTGCAGGTCTCCAGCTTGCGCTCGTTAGGCGACGGAAGCATGGATACAACAGCGTCCAGCAGCATATCAACGCCGGAAAGAGTATCGTTAGCGCAGCAAACCAGCGGAGTTATAGCGCCGCTTGCAACGCCGTCGTGAATTCCCTTTACAAGCTCGTCGTGGGTGAAATCCTCGCCGTTGAAGAACTTCTCCATGAACTCCTCGTTTGTCTCTGCGACCGCCTCTGCCATGGAAGCGCGCAGACCCGCGATGCGGTTCTCGGAAGCCGGCATTGGCACTTCGGTGGGAATGCCTTTCTTGTCGTACTTGTAAGCCTTCATCGTCAGCAGATTTATGTAAGCCTCAACGGGGCCGTTCTTATCATACGGCACGACTATCGGGCACACAGACGGGCCAAATATAGTCTTGAGCTGAGTGTGCACTTTATAGAAGTCTGAGTTCTCAACCTCCATGCAGGTTACAGCCAGCATTCTTGCCTTGTTCTGTCCTGCCGCGAGGTCGTAAGCCTTACGGGTGCCTGCGCACACGCCGTCCTTGCCGTTAACGGTGATTATGACGGACTCTGCGGCGCGCATGCCCTCGTACATTCCCCCCAGGAAATCAAACTGACCGGGGGCGTCGATGATATTTATCTTGGTATCCTGCCAAACGGTGGTGGCAAGCGCGGAATTTATGGAAATCTTCCTGCGGATCTCTTCAGGGTCGAAATCGCACACTGTGCTGCCCTCGTTGGTGCTGCCCATTCTCTCGGTCAGCCCTGATTTAAACAGCATAGCCTCGGCTAATGCAGTCTTTCCGCTTCCGCCATGTCCGGCAAGTAATATGTTTCTGATGTTATCAGCAGTGAATGCTTTCATTGGGTCGATCCTCCGAATAATTATTTGTCAGCCCGGCTTTCCGGAACTCCATGCTTCTATTATATAGTAAACTTGTATAAATTTCAACCGTTTTTGTGAAGTTTTTTGATGTTCAATGTACAAATTCCATATTCTGTTTTGTGCATTACTCACAAACACCGTGCAATAATTGCCCCTTGATTATGGCGATATAATAGTATATAATATAAATAACCTATTTTAAGGAGAAAACCATGATAACCGAAAACCTCCCCCTGACCTGCCCTGTATGCGGCGAAAAGACCAGCAGCCCTCCCCTGCTGAAATACTACGGAAACGCCCTTCGCTGTCCGAAAAATCACTGCTTTGACATCTCCGCAAAAGGATACGTGAACCTTCTGCTTTCCCAGCACAAGAATGTAAAGGACCCTGGTGACAGCAAGGAAATGGTATCGGCAAGGCGGCTGTTTCTTGACAGCGGCGCGTATTCCGGGCTGCGCGATACTTTGTGCGAATGCGCAGCGAAATACGCCGCCGGCTTCCCGAAACCTGTTACA
>HF989481.1:0-3052 GCA_000432175.1 Eubacterium sp. CAG:786 | reverse complement strand
GGCTTCCCGAAACCTGTTACAATGCTTGACTGCGGCTGCGGCGAGGGCTACTACACCGTGGGAATGTACGACGCGTTCCCCGGAATGCGCATTTTCGGCGTTGACATCTCGAAAAACGCGCTTGCCGCTGCGCATTCCCGCATAAACGGCAACGGAATGAAGCGCGATATTTTCTGCGCTGCCGCAAGCGTATTCCGGCTGCCGTTCTGCGATAATTCTGCGGATATGGCTGCGGTTATATTTGCGCCGTTCCAGCGCGAGGAACTTTTGCGCGTCGTGAAGCCCGGGGGCATCATCATCACCGCAATACCCGGAGAGCGCCATCTGTTCGGGCTGAAATCCCTCATTTACGACGAACCGCGCCTGAACGAAGTAAAGCCATACGAGATCACGGGCATGGAATTTCTGGAAAAGCGCACCGTCCAGGGCGAAATAACCATAACCAGCCAGGAAGTGCTGAACGCTCTTTTCACCATGACGCCGTATTACTACAAGACCTCGCAGCACGACAGCGGCAGGCTTTACGGCTATTTCGGAACTAACGATGAGTTCACCACTGAGATAGATTTTCAGGTGCTTTGCTACAGGGTGATATAAAATTACGCCGTACCTTTTTTCAGGTACGGCGCGTTTTCATTTCTTCTTTCTGGTGTAAACTGGTTCACCGCGACGGTGGTTAAGAGCCCTGGCAGCGCGCTTTTCTGCGGCTGCGCGTTCCCTTTCAGCCATTATCTCGTCAAGGCGCTGCTTGCTCTTTTCTGCCATGTCGAGAAGCATGAGCTTGTTGTTGAAAGACGGCTTGTCAAGCACTATCTCAAACAGAGCGTTCATAAGCTGTTCCGCTTCCTGGTCGGAATTCACCAGGCGCCGCTCGATGAGTTCGCGCGGGGTTATCGCAAGCTGCCGGATATTGTAGCACTCCCCGGTTTCGAGTATCTCTTTCAGCGCTGTTGAAGCTGCCCTCAGCCGCTGGACGTCTGGGGTTTCCGTGTCGGTCTTTTTGGCGCGTGCGTCCGCTATCTCGCACTGTATCAGCCTGCGCAGGTCCTCTGCACCCAGGCTGTCCAGGAGACGTTTCAGTCCCGGGCGCTCCTCGGGTATTTCCTTATCGTGATAATACACAAGCCAGCTGATCTCCTCAGAGAGCGCATGCGGAAACTCCAGCCTGCGCATTATGCGCTCTGCAAGAAGCCTGCCGCGTTCCCCGTGTCCCTTGTAATGCCCGTGCCCCTTTGCATCTATTGCGCAGCAATCCGGTTTGCCTAGGTCGTGGAACAGCATAGCAAACCGCACAGAAAGCTCCGGCACCGAGTACCCGACAGACTTGCAGATGTGCGTCCACACCGTGAAATCATGGTGAATGCTGTGCTGGTCAAAGCCTATGCACGGCTCTATCTCGGGCAGCAGCGACTTCAATATATCAGCGTATTGCTCAAGCACCCGAGCCGCGTACTTTCCCATGACTATACGCGACAGTTCGCTGAACAGCTTGTCCTTTTCAGCGTATTCAAAACAGCTGACATTTGCGCGGATAGCGTCGAGGGTCTTTTCCTCAATGACGTACTCGTCCTCCGCGCAGTAGCGCATTGCCTCAAGTATCCTTGACGGGTCGGAAGTGAAGCACCTTGACATGTCATACCAGCTTTCAGTGGTGCTTTTTCCGTTCTCCTTAACAGTGCGTGACTGCATCTCACCAATCGCGATAACACGCGCAGGGAGCCTTACAACGCCTGTGCGATGGTTTATCTCCGCAGCGCTGTCCGGAATAAGCCCCTCCTGCTCCTCCTCGCGCTCCTCAGCCGCGACTTCCGCAGGGTCGGGGCGAAGCGAAGCACGGCCCCCGAACGGGTCAACAAGCCCTGTACGCGGGCTGTACGCCATTGCATTCATCGTAAATCCACGACGGAAAAGGTCGGTTTCAAGGTCCTCCGCGTACATCACACGGTTCCCGACGACCTCTCGCCGATAAGGTGAAACCTGGATTATCATGCCGACAACGGTCACAAGTACCTCGCCGCGCTTCATTCCCTCGTCAGAAATTCTGTATTCACGGAAAGCAAAAAGAATATCGTTTATCCCCGCATTCGTCACAATGTCGTAATCCTGCGGATTATTGCCCAAGAGAAGCTCTCTCACACAGTCCCCGACTATGTATGCGTCATAACCAGCTTTTTCAAGCACGCCGATTGCCTGCGTGACCTGCTCCGGCAGAATTATCATGAAAATCACCCCTGAACCTGCAATAATATATACATATTATATAACATATCACGCAAAAAATCAAGCGGTATATTTCCAGGGAGATCAGCAGAAGAAAAAAGTGACCGAAAGCCCACAGACTATCCACGTGGTAAGGTCCGCAGAAAGCGCTGCCGGGACTGCGTAACGCGTCTTGCGTATCTTCACCGCAGAAAAGTACACGGCAATGGTGTAGAACGTTGTTTCCGACGAACCCAGGAGTATCGCTGCAGTGCGTTCTGCAAGGCTGTCTGCGCCGTATTCCGCGGCTATTCCGTCATAGACTGCGATAGCGCCGCTGCCGGAAAACGGACGCAGCAGCACCATCTGCATGCACTCCGGCGGGAAGCCGACCAGGCTGCAGACGGGTTCCAGGGCGCTTGTCAGCATTTCCACAGCGCCGCTGGCACGGAACATTCCAACACTGACCAGTAATATCACCAGCGCAGGAAGAATATCAGCGGTGGTGCGCAGTCCCTGTGCAGCGCCGTCGCAGAACACCCTGAACACATCGACATGCCGCACCGCGCCGCATATCATCACCCCGACAAACAGCAGCGGCACAACCAGATCAGTTATTACCACGACGCTTCTCCCTTCTTTTTGAGAACCAAGACATTACCTTTGCCGACAGCACAGCGGCAGTCACAGCATACGCTGAAACTATCCACACGCACGGCAGTATGTCCATGGGGCGCTCAGCCCCGTGCGCCGACCGTAACGCTGCGGCAGTCGCGGGAATAAGCTGCAGGCTCGCGGTGTTGAGCACAGTCAGCATTATCATGTTGTCGCTGGCTTCCCTGCTGCCGCTGGC
>HF989480.1:23362-24242 GCA_000432175.1 Eubacterium sp. CAG:786 | reverse complement strand
TGTGCGCGTAAGCCTGGTGACCTACGTCCCAGACGATGCGGTCTGTCTTAACGTCAAAAACAAAATGAAGCGCCGCCGTCAGTTCCACCGTGCCGAGGTTGGAGGACAGGTGTCCTCCGTTTTCAGTCACGGTGTTCAGAATGCAGCGCCGCATTTCCCGGCAGAGTTGTTTAAGCTCCGGCAGTGTCATCTTGGATATCTTTTCGTGGTCTATATCATTGTCAAGTATCATCATTGCCTCCGACAGCCTTATTATGGCAGCTGGATTTACTGCGGCAGCGGAAATACCATCGCTATGAGTATTCCCAGCAGCGCGCCCGCAAGCACTTCGATGGGCTTATGCCCGAGGAACTCCTTGAATTCCTTGCGGTCGGACATTTCGTCGAGTTTCTCGTCCTTGAGCTCCTCGCCGCCAAGCCTGGATATCTCGTCGTCCATTTCATCAATGACCTTACGCAGACGATTCAGCTCCTTGCCGTGGAGCCCGGCATTATAGCGCACGCTGAGCGCGTCGTAAATAACGACGCCGAGCATCATCATCGACAGCGCGAACGTAGTGCTCCCGAAGCCCTCAAGCCGGAGCAGGTACAGCGAGACCGAAACCACAAGCGCCGAATGAGAGGACGGCATTCCCCCTGCGCCGGTAATGCGCTCGGGGTTGAACGTCTTCTGCTTTATCGCGTAAAGGGCTGTCTTGATTATCTGCGCCGAAACGAACGAGATAAGCCCGACGGTTATCGTCGGATTAGCCATAAAAATATTCATCTGTCAAACTTCCCTCCGGGCGTCAGTATTTTCTGTCAAGCAGGTACATGGTCAGCCCCGTCAGGAATTCCCTGTCGCTGAACGCCCCAAGCGCCTGCACCGCCTCGTCTGTCAG
>HF989480.1:13457-23310 GCA_000432175.1 Eubacterium sp. CAG:786 | reverse complement strand
GCCCTCGCCTTTTCAAGTCCGACTATGGCAGCGTATGTGTATTTTCCGCTTTCTGCGTCGCTGCCGACGGGCTTGCCCAGCACCTTTTCATCAGCGGTCATGTCAAGGATATCGTCTATTATCTGGAACGCAAGTCCCAGCTTCTTTGCGTAAGTCCCCGCGGCAAGCTGCAGGTCAGCGCCGCCCCCGGCTGCGATAACTCCGGCGCGGCAGCAGAATTCCAGCAGCGCCCCGGTTTTCATGCGGTACATCTCCAGCAGAACGTTTTCGGGGAGTTTTTTGCCCTCATTCTCGGTGTCGATAACCTGACCGCCTATCATGCCGAAAATGCCCGCCTGCTCGCCCAGCAGCGCAATTATTTTCAGCGCCGCGGACTGCGTTATCGTGCCCTTTATTCCTGCTTCTGCAATGACCTGCGCAGGGAGTATCGCAAGCGCGTCACCGGCAAGAAGCGCGTTGGCTTCTCCGAATGCCTTGTGGCAGCTGGGCTTCCCGCGGCGCATATCGTCGTTGTCCATGCACGGCAGGTCGTCGTGTATCAGCGAGAATGTATGCATCATCTCTATCGCGCACGCTACCGGCAATGCGCTTTCCGGCTCTCCACCGCAGACGCGGCAGAATTCCATGACCAGCTCCGGGCGCAGGCGCTTTCCGCCTGCTGTCAGGCTGTGCCTTGCCGCAAGTATGACGTTTTTCTGCAGGCACTCCCGCTCGGGAATGTAACGGTCTATGGCGCGTTCCGTCATTTCGGCGTAATCTCGCAGCCGCTCCTTAACTGTTTCCTTATCCAACTAAACCCCTCCGGTTCACTCTGCCGCTTCCAGCTTTTCCACCTGCAGACGTGCTTTCTGAATGTATTCACGGCACTCCTTAGTAAGCTGAGCAGCCTCGGCGTACAGCTTCATGGAGTCCTCAAGGGAAAGCTCGCCGCCGCTCATTTTCGCGGATATTTCAGCCAACCTGCCCATTGCCTTTTCAAAATCCATATTCTACCTCTACGAAAGTATTTCAGTAACGCTTGCCTTAACGGAACCCTCGGACAGCTTCACAGTAACGCTGTCGCCGACGCTCAGCTGCGATGAAGCAGTAACGATGCCATTTTCGTTGCTCGTCAGCGAAAATCCCCTTGCCATAACGCCGAGAGGGTCCAGCGCCGAAATAACGCCGGCAGTCGCTTTCAGGGACTGTTCCGCGCGGTCCAGACGATTATGCATGCCGGTGCGTATCCTCGCGGTGAGTTCATCCAGCCGCTGTTCTGCATTATTCAGCCTGCTGCGCGGGGAAAGCGCCGAAATAAGCGCCATCTGCGCTTCAAGGGAACGCTCGCTCTCGGAAAGCCTCCTCAGATATCCTGCGCGTATCTGCTCCATGGTTCCCTCTATTGCCGCGGAAATAACGCTGATCTCCGGGACTGCAAGCTCAGCCGCAGCCGATGGCGTGGGCGCCCTCATATCTGCGACCAGGTCGGCAACGCTGAAATCAGTTTCATGCCCCACCGCAGAAATCGTCGGTATCCTGCTGGAATACACAGCCCGCGCGACCACCTCGGAATTGAATGCGCTCAGGTCCTCAGCGGAACCTCCTCCACGCCCGAAAATGATAACGTCGGCGTCGGTGTCCTGCGCGCGGTTAAGGGCAGCTGCGACCGAAATGTCGGCGCCCTCCCCCTGAACTTTCGCCGGAATGACTGTCAGCTTCACCACCGGGCACCTGCGGGAAACAATGTTTATCACGTCCTGCAGAGCCGCTCCTCCCGCGGAGGTTATCACGGCAACGCATTTTGGAAGCTTCGGCAGCGGGCGCTTCTGGTCGAAAAGTCCCTGTGCCGCAAGGCGCTTTTTAAGTTCCTCAAGCGCCTTTGCCTGCTCGCCTGCGCCGTCCGGCTCCATATCCGAGCAGTTAATCTGGTACACGCCGTTCGGCTCGTAAACGGTTATCGCGCCGTAGCACACCACCTTGTCGCCGTTGTCCGGGTCAAATTCCAGGTGGACGGCATTGCCGGCAAACATCACGGCTTTAAGCTGCGTACTTTCATCCTTGAGCGTGAAATACAGATGACCCGTTTTGTAATGCCGCGTGAAATTGGAGATCTCCCCCCTCACCGCGACATTTGCGAGCCGTCTGTCGCCCTTTATGAGCATTCCCACCACGCGGTTGACCTGCGTGACGGAAACTACAGGGGGCTTAATCCCTGTCATTCTCTATCTCCTCAAGGCAGGAGTTCAGCACGCCGTTGATAAAGCTGCAATCCTGCTTGTAGGCGTACTTCTTGCCAAGCTCGACAGCCTCGTTTATTGCCGCCGCTCCAGGCACCTTGTCGTTATACTTCATCTCGAAAATCGCGATCTTCATCAGCACAAGGTTCACCTTGGAGATTCTCGCAACAGACCTTGTGGTGCTGTACTTTGCAATGAGTGCGGTGAGTTCCTCGTCGTGCGCCATAACGCCCTTTACGATGGCGTCCGTTTCATGGTTTCTGGCAAGTCCGAGCGACTCCTCGTCTGCCTCGATGATCTCTCCGAGTTCCTGCCCGAACATCATCTGATAAAGTATAATAAACGCGCCCTCGCGCACTTCACGTCTTGTAAGCTTTTCTTCCATATTCTCTCCCGCTGCGCTTATTCAGCGCTCTCCTTGAATTTTATGCCTGCGACATTGACGTCCACCTTAGTCACGGTGAAATTTGTCATGCTCTGTATCGCGGACTTTATGCTCTTCTGTACATTCTCAGCGACATTCACTGCATTGTAACCCTCAAGCACGATGATGTCAACATGTATCTCGGCTGTTTCTGCACCGAGTCTTGCACGCACCGGACCGAGCACCTTTGACCTTGTATTAGACGGCGCGGGCGCCTGACCGCGGCAATAAACGCCGTCGATCTCAGCCGTTGCCAGTTCTGCCATCTTGACGATAACGCTGTCGGAAACCTTTATGCTGCCGACCGGCTTGTTTGATCTCTTTTCCATATTTACCTCCTGTTAGTTTCAGGGAACATAATATATCTATTTTAGTATACCACACTTTTGAATTTAGTTCAAGTGTTTTTTGAATAATTATGCATCAGAAATACGATCAAGCAGAAAAAATGGCAGGAAAATCGCTCCTGCCATTTGAAATTATTCTTTTACAACGTGTACGTCCAGCTGGTCAAACGGTATCGAAATGCCGCCTGCAATGAACGCCGCGCGTATTTCCTCCATAACTGAGAAGTACACCTCCCAGTAATCGGCTGCCTTACACCATGGGCGCACTGCAATGTTTATCGAACTTGCGGCATGCTCTATCATGCGTACTGTGGGCGCGGGATCCGTGAGTATCTTCTCGTTGCGGCTGAGCACCTGCAGAATTATCTCGCGCGCCTTCTGGTAGTCGTCCTCGTAGCTTATCGAGAACTTCAGATCAACGCGGCGCGTACCGTTTGTGTTATTGTTGGTGACAACCGCACCGGAAACCTGTCCGTTTGGTATAAATATCGCCTGGTTGGAGTCGGAATCCAGCCTGGTATACAGTATCGTTATCTGCTTTACAGTTCCGCTCACGCCGGAAACCATGATGTAATCTCCGATTTTGAACGGCTTGTTTATCAGCAGCATAATACCGCCTGCAACATTGGAAAGGCTGTCCTGCAGCGCAAGACCGATCGCAACGCCTGCAGTACCGATGACTGTGATTATCGACGTAGCCGGAATTCCCAGCACGGAAAGCACTATCGTCACAAGCAGCACGTAAAGCACTATCTTGCAGCACTGCTTGACGAAGTTATTTACAGTCAGGTCGAGCCTTGTGCGGTCAAGTCCCTTGCTCAGGACTTTCAGGACAAGCTTGCAGATGATGAGCCCGAGTATCAGTACGACAATCGCAAGGATTATGGTCGGAATTCCGTGTATGATGGAATTCCACATATTCTGAAAGAATTCGCCGAGTTTCGAGGCAGTTTTCTCAGGGTGCTGCACCAGGTCGTCAACTGCGTCCTTTATAGTCGCTTCGTGTGTGGAAGCTTCAGCAGTTGCGGCGGCCGTGGAAATGATATTCAGGACGCTCACTTGAACAGTTCCCTCAGACCAGCTTCTGCAGCCTCGCCGTCGCTCTCGCGGATAAGCACGGAGATCTCGTCAACGCCGGTGGTTATCAGGAGTATCATAGCGTCGATCTTATTGAGCAGGTTGAAAACCTTTGCCGCGAAGCCTGCCTGCGCTTCCATCTCACCGGTCTTGATGACTATCTTGCGGTTGCTGCTGTTTATCATCGGGGTGATGTCGTGCTTTTCCTTGAGGTGCTTTACAACCGTCAGGAGTTTCGGCATATCGTCATCGTCCAGCGTGAAGCCGAAGCCAAAACGCTCGGAAGTCGGCGCAGTCATTGAGATCATGTCAATATTGATACCTGCCTCTGCCACAGCGGTCAGGGTGTCCTCCATGATGGTCTTGTACAGCGGCACATTGTTAAATGTCACTGCGGATACGTTTTCTGTAACTGTAATATTCATATTATGCCTCCTTGATAAGATCAGACATAGCGTACATTCCCGCGGGCTTCCCTGCAAGGAAAACCGCTGCGTTTACAGCGCCGTTTGCGAATACTTCCCTCGACTGCGCGGAATGCGACAGCGTTATTACCTCGTCGTGTCCCGCAAAGATAATGTCATGCTCGCCGACGATTGTGCCACCGCGTATTGCGTGCATGCCTATCTCGTCCTTGTCGCGGGGCTTTCTGACGCTGTGGCGGTCGTAAACGAAATGATCCTTGCCGCCGAGTTCCTCGTTTATTGCTTCTGCGATCATTATCGCAGTGCCGGAGGGCGCGTCCTTCTTCTGGTTGTGGTGCTTCTCGACTATCTCGATATCGAACTGACCGCCGAGTATCTGCGTCGCCTTACGTGCGAGTTCCACCAGCAGGTTTATTCCCAGCGACATGTTGAACGTGAAGAACACCGGTATCTGCGCGGAAGCAGCGGTTATCTGCGCGCGCTCCTCATCGGTGTAGCCTGTGGTCGCGAGAACCAGCGGAACGTTGTTCATCTTGCCGTAGCTGAGCAGGTCAGGCAATGCCGACGGATGCGAAAAATCAATGATAACATCAGGCTTTTTCGGCAGATCGAACACTTTCTTCACTATCGGGAAATCGCTGTACTGTTCGCCGGCAACGTCAACGCCCGCGATTATCTCGCAGTCAGCGCGGTCCTTTACCAGCCCGGCGATAACTCTGCCCATTCTGCCGCATGCGCCGGTTATTGCTATTTCTGTCATTTGTAATTCCTTTCAGATTTTTGCATTGCTGCAAGGTAGTATATCGGGCGGAAAATAAAATTCCGCCCGGTGTATTTACTTGATCTTTCCTACCAGACCGAGAGGTTCCATTGCGCTTCTGAGCTTAGCCGTCTGCTCCTCAGACATAGAGCACAGCGGAAGTCTGCATTCGCCAGCCTTGAAGCCCATGATATTGAGAGCTTCCTTGACGGGAATGGGGTTCACGTCCATGAACAGAGCCTTCTCGAAGGCCAGTATCTTTGCCTGGATAGCCAGCGCTTCTGCGATCTTGCCCTCGTTAAAGAGTGCAACCTCGTCGTGCTTCTCCCCGGGCATGAGGTTGGAAGTAACCGAAATAACGCCCTTTCCGCCAAGGGAAAGAATCGGCATCAGCTGGTCGTCGTTGCCGGAATAGATATCGAGATCGGTATAAGCAGCGATCTCAGCCGCAAGAGACATATTTCCGCTTGCTTCCTTGGTTGCAACGATGTTGGGAACCTTTGCCAGTTCCTTGTATGTATCGATGGAGATGTTGCAGCCGGTGCGGCTGGGAACATTATAAAGGATTATCGGTATCTTGACGCTGTTTGCGATGGCTGTGAAGTGCTTCACCAGGCCTCTCTGGGAAGCCTTGTTGTAGTAAGGCGTCACCTGCAGCAGAGCGTCCGCGCCGAGCTTTTCAGCAGCAACGGAAAGTCTGATGCCGTGAGCGGTATCGTTAGCGCCGGTGCCTGCAATAACAGGAACTCTGTGCGCAACTCTCTTAACTGCATAGCCGATGCACTCAAGATGCTCGTCGTCGGGCATGGTGGAAGCCTCGCCGGTGGTGCCGCATACGATTATCGCGTCCGCGCCGTTCTCCACCTGGAAATCCAGCAGCTTGCCGAACTCGTCATAATTGATGGAGCCGTCAGCGTTCATTGGGGTGACAATAGCGGTGCCTACGCCGGTAAAAATAGTCTTTTTCATGGGTTATCCTTTCGCGGAATTATCAGTCGAGGTAGCCCTTTGCAGCAAGCAGCTCAGCCATTTCAACGGCACCGCCTGCAGCGCCTCTCAGAGTGTTGTGGGAAAGGCAAACGAACTTGTAATCGAACATTGTATCAGGACGAAGTCTGCCGACGGAAACTGCCATACCACCCTCAAGATTGCGGTGCAGCTTAGCCTGGGGCATGTTGTCCTCCTCAAAATAGTGAATGAACTGCTTGGGAGCGGACGGCAGCTTGAGAGCCTGCGGCTCGCCGGAATATTCAGCCCAGATCTTCTTGATTTCGTCCATAGAGGGCTTGTTCTCGAAGTTTACGAATACAGCTGCGAAGTGACCGTTGGAAACCGGAACTCTCAGGCACTGTGTAGTAATCAGCGGGGACTGAGCCTTGACGATCTCATTGCCCTCGATGTGACCCCAAACCTTCAGCGGCTCCTGCTCGGACTTCTCTTCCTCACCACCGATGTACGGAATAAGGTTGTCTACCATCTCAGGCCATGTCTCGAAGGTCTTGCCAGCGCCGGAAATTGCCTGGTATGTGCATGCGAGGATATTCTTGATGCCGAACTTTCTCAGCGGGGAGAGAGCCGGAACGTAGCTCTGGATAGAGCAGTTGGACTTGACGGAAATGAAGCCGCGCTTTGTGCCAAGGCGCTTCTTCTGCGCGTCGATGATCGCTGCGTGGTCAGCGTTGACCTCGGGAATGATCATGGGTACGTCAGGAGTGAAGCGGTTAGCGGAGTTGTTGGACATTACCGGGCACTCTGCCTTTGCATACTGCTCCTCGAGAGCCTTGATTTCGTCCTTCTTCATGTCAACTGCGCAGAATACGAAATCAACCATGGAAGCGATCTTCTGTACGTCGGCGGTAGCGTCCATGATAACGATGTCCTCCATGCTCCTGGGCATGGGGGTGTCCATCAGCCAGCGGCTGCCTACTGCCTCTTTATAAGTCTTGCCGGCAGAGCGGGGGGAAGCTGCAAGAGCAACTACATGGAACCAGGGGTGGTTCTCCAGCAGGGTAGCAAAGCGCTGACCTACCATACCTGTTGCACCGATGATACCGACATTATACTTTTCTTTCATGATCGTTGTTTCCTTTCTCTTTTTAAGGGGTTGGAATAAAACCACCCCTGATTTACATAAAAAGCCGATGAGGTTCAATCATCGGCTGCAACGGCAATATCGTATAAGTGCGATAGCTCTCCATCAGACCGATGACAACCGGACGCCTGTTTGACGCACAGCCAGACATGCACATCACGGAATATGCATTCTTCGGCGGTAAGCCTTTCACGCAGCCGGTCTCCGCAGACTGTAATGGCAGCGCTACTGATCTGTCCCGCACCTCTATCAGCTCGGTGCTTCTCTGCACCGATTATTTATTATTTTACCACATAACAGCATTGTTGTCAACCCCCATTCGTATAAATATTCTTCATTTACAGCGTGGATTTTGTTGATAATTCACAATGCAGAAAAATTGATTTATCCGTCGGTTTATGGTACAATAGAGTATATTCATAATTTATGTTAAAGGAATTCACGATATGACAATGCTTAAATCAGATTTCAACTACTATCTCCCCGAGGAACTCATCGCACAGACCCCTGTGGAGCCCCGCGACAGCTCGCGGCTGATGGCGATAGACCGCGACACCGGTGAGATAACCCACGACCACTTCTACAACATCTGCGATTACCTTGAACCCGGCGACCTGCTGGTGATGAATGACAGCAAGGTATTCCCGGCGCGTATTTACGGCACGAAACGCGGCACAGGCGCCCATGTGGAATTCCTGCTGCTGAAGCGGCTCAGCCTCACCGAGTGGGAAACCCTCGTCCACCCCGGAAAGCGCCTTAAGCCGGGCACTATCGTTGATTTCCCCGAAGGGCTTTCAGCGGAGATACTCGACATCGTCAACGAGGGCAACAGGCTTGTGCGCTTCTCTTTCGAAGGGGATTTCTTCGACATTCTCGACCGGATAGGTCAGATGCCGCTGCCTCCCTATATCACTGAAAAACTCCAGGACAAGGACCGTTACAACACCATATACTGCCGCGAAACCGGCTCTGCTGCTGCTCCCACTGCGGGACTGCACTTCACCGAAAATGTTTTCAGAAAGCTTGCGGACAAGGGCGTTGACACGGCATATGTGACGCTCCATGTGGGACTTGGAACGTTCCGCCCGGTCAAGGAAGACAACATTCTCGACCACAAAATGCATGTGGAACACTACTCCGTTCCCGAAATAACTGCCGAGAAGATACGCCGCTGCAAGGCGAACGGCGGTCGCGTCATCTCTGTCGGCACCACCTCCTGCCGCACGCTGGAGTCCGCAGCCGGAGTAAAACCGGAGCTTTTCACGCCGACAGCCGCCGACAAGGGAACTTCCCCGCTCACCGGCTCGAATTCCCCGATACTCACCCAGGACACCGGAATTTTCATCTACCCCGGCTATGAATTCAAGGTCATCGACGGGCTGATAACCAACTTCCATCTGCCGGAAAGCACGCTGATAATGCTCGTCAGCGCATTTCTCGGACGTGAAAGGACCCTGCATGCGTATGAAGTTGCCGTGCAGGAAAAATACCGGTTCTTTTCATTCGGTGATGCCATGTACATTGGACGCAGGAAATAAACCAAAAGGTGCATAACGCACGAAACCGCGCTGTATAAGGGCTACAGCGCGGTTTTTTTACGCTTTGCCCCAGCAAAATGCACAATTTTTTTGCAGGATTTTTTCCACATCATCTGAAATGCTTTAGCAACTATCATAAAACTGTCACATACATGCGATATAATTTAACCATCACAGGAAGACAGGACGGTGATGAAAACGGCTTACGCAAACACATTCATGCGGCGCGAGATAAAATATCTGCTGACTGAACAGACCGAAAGGGAAATCATGCAGCGCATATCCGGCTTCATCACCGAGGATCGCTACTCCAGGCAGACAAACGGTTCGCTTTACTGCGACGGCCCGGACGATATCCTTATCCGCACATCTCTTGAAAAGCCAGTCTACAAGCAGAAGCTGAGACTGCGAACCTATGGTGTTCCGGATGAAAGCAGCATCGCATTCATCGAGATAAAGAAAAAGTTCCAGGGGGTCGTTTACAAGCGCCGCGCGCAGACTACCTACGGCGCTGCGATGGAGTACCTGAACGGTGGTAACGTTCCTGAATGCACCGGGTACAACGACATTCAGGTCATGCAGGAGATAGACTGGCTGGTAAAGCGCTTCCGGCTGGCACCACGCATGCTGATATTCTACGACCGCACAGCGTTCCACGCAAACGATGATCCGGAATTACGCATAACTTTCGACCGGAACGTTCGTTACCGCACCGACGCCGATCTCACCGCAGGCACTGACGGAATACGGCTTTCACAACAGCCGCACTGCATCATGGAAATAAAGTCCGCGTCGGCGCTTCCGCTGTGGCTCACCCGTGTCCTGACTGAACTTTCGCTTTCGCCCGGTTCGTTCTCAAAATACGGAGAAGCTTACCGCGAAAGGCTGTCTGAAACACAGACAGTTAAAAT
The DNA here is from genome assembly GCA_000432175.1 of Eubacterium sp. CAG:786. Taxonomy (GTDB): domain Bacteria; phylum Bacillota; class Clostridia; order Oscillospirales; family Ruminococcaceae; genus CAG-115. The sequence continues at coordinate 13,520 of HF989480.1, read as the reverse complement.
ATGACTTTGGAGAAAACCTATGTTCGACACGATAATCCCTGCCAGTGGTCTTGACGCCGCAAC
>HF989480.1:12138-13341 GCA_000432175.1 Eubacterium sp. CAG:786 | reverse complement strand
CCTCGTTATCACGCTGATTGTGCTTCCGACGCTGGTTCAGACAGTCATCATGATGGTAAACGGCTCGGTCGGCGCAGGCATTGCGGTAATGGGCGCATTCAGCCTTGTCAGGTTCCGCTCGGCACCCGGCAGCGCCAAGGACATCTCCTTCATCTTCTACGCGATGTGCATTGGGCTGGCGACTGGTATGGGCTATATCGCTTTCGCGGTGCTGCTCGCAGTCATAGTCGGCGCGGCGCTTGCAATTCTCAGCTTTATCCCCGCTTTCAAGAGCGACAGGAAAAGAAAGCTGCTCCGCATCACGATACCCGAAGACATGAACTACACCGACGCATTCACCGATATCTTTGACGAATACCTGACTTCGAACGAACTCGTATCAGTAAAGACAACAGCAATGGGAACGCTTTTCGACCTCCGCTACGAAATCGTTGAGAAGGACGCTTCCCGCGAAAAGGAACTTATCGACAAACTCCGCACACGAAACGGGAACCTCACGATTTCAATAGGGCTTGTCCCCGATACCGCTGAAACACTTTAACAGCGGCGGCAGTAATTAAAGGAGCATTATTATGAGATCTGGCTATAAGGCGCTTGCGGCCCTGTGCTCGATTGCGCTTTCAGTAAACACCGGCTGCAGCGGCAAAGGTAATTCAGGCATTTCAGGAGACAGCACAGCTGCCATTCCCACCGGGGAAACCTCTGAACAGATGCTGACTGCAAACTTCCACCAGGCGACCGAAAAGGACCTTTCGCCCTCGTCCGAATGCGGCAGCGCGATCGCGTTCACCTCTTCCGGGGCGCAGTGCATGGGCAGCGGCGCTTCTGCAAACGGCAACGTCGTGACTATAACTGCGGCAGGCAGCTATTCTATATCCGGCACCTGCAGCGACGGACAGATAATCATCGACTGCGCCAAGGACGCCGATGTGTATTTAGTCCTGAACGGGCTTGACCTTACCTGCACAACGGGACCCGCGATACTCTGCGAAAAAGCCGACAAGCTTACCATTACGCTCAATGAAAATTCCGATAACAAGCTTACCGACGGCACCAACTATTCCGCTGAAACGGCTGAGGATACCGCGGCAGCGCTGTATTCCCGCGAAACGCTTGTAATAAACGGAAATGGCTCCCTGACGGTGAACGGTCTTTACAAGGACGGCATAAACTGCCGCGACGGGCTGAAACTCTTCGGCGGGG
>HF989480.1:9171-12128 GCA_000432175.1 Eubacterium sp. CAG:786 | reverse complement strand
CGGTGACATCACAGTCACAGCCGTTGAGGACGGTCTTATCGGCAAGGATTATCTGCTGGCAGCCGCAGGGACTGTTACCGTCAACAGCGGCAACGACGGACTGAAATCCACCAACTCCAGCGACAGCGAAAAGGGCTACATCAGCATCACCGGTGGAACCATAAATATAAACAGCGGCAACGACGCTATCCAGGCAGAAACCGCGCTCAACATAACCAACGGAGATATCACCGTCACTTCCGGCGGCGGAAGTTCCACAGTTGAGCACACACCGGAAAGCCCCGACCAGTTCGGCAGGGGGAATTTTCGCGATTTCTCGACCGACGGCACCAGCGGTTTTGATTTCAGCAGCATGACGAATTCCAGCGGCGAAAACGCAGAAAGCATGAAGGGCATCAAGGCCGGAACTTCCATTTCCATTTCCGGTGGAACAATAAACGCGGACTGCGCGGACGACACGGTGCATTCCAACGGAACGATAACGATAACCGGCGGCGCGCTGACGCTTTCCACCGGCGACGACGGAATACATGCGGACAATATCCTCACGATAGAAAACGGCGAAATAAACATCACTGACAGCTATGAGGGTCTGGCGGCTTCCGGCATTGATATCTCCGGCGGTAATATCAGCCTTATGGCTTACGACGACGGGCTGAACGCTGGCGGTTCCTCAAGCGAACTCGGATTCACGCCCTACATCACGATTTCCGGTGGCTGCGTTACCTCGAATGCGGGCGGCGACGGCGTGGATTCCAACGGCACCATCTCGATGAGCGGCGGCACGCTGGTAGTATTCGGACCGACCGACAACGGCAACGGTGCGCTGGATTACGACCAGAGCTTCGCAATGAGCGGCGGCACGCTTATCGCGCTTGGCTCCAGGGGAATGGCTCAGGCGCCCAGCACGCTTTCACAGCCCTGCCTGTCCATCTATTCCCAGGTGGAAGCGGACAGCACCATTGAAGTGCGCGACGCCGACGGAAATGTAATACTCAGCACGATAACTCCCAAGGTCTGCGAATCACTGATATTCTCGTCACCCGACCTTACCGCCGGAAGCACGTATTCCATATACGCAAACGACGAGCTCCTCTCCACAGTCACAGCGACTGACGGCGTGAGCGGCGACGGCGCTTCCGGCTTTGGCTACGGCTCATGGAGCCGCGACGACACAGCTTCGTGGAACGGTGGTCCTGGTGGATTCAACAAACCCGGTCAGGGTGGACGTCCCGGCGAAAAGCCCGACGACCTGCCGGATAACACGTCTGAACCTCCCACACCGACCGACCAGAACGCGGCATAACACAAACACCCCGTTTCGAAACGAAACGGGGTGTTTTTTTATTCGTAGCATTCAACGATAAGCGCGGTGCCTCCGTGGACTATCACCGTTCCCTTGTCGGCGTCAACTTCGTTGCTGACTCCAAGCGGATAGGCGTTGTCCAGCCGGTAGCGCACAATTCCATACTTCATGCCGAACTCGCTGACTGTGCACGTTTCTCCATATGAGAACACCGATACATACCCGCGGAACTTCGGTATCGTCACCTCGCGCTCATGCACCAGGTACATGCGGAACTTCTCGCCGACTATAACGCCATGCACGCCACGGGTGCGCAGATATTCCAGCGTCTGGATATTCGCGATGCTGTGGTCGGGTCTGCCGCCCATGGCACAGTACATTCGTATTTCATCGCAGCCGCGCTCTATCGCGGTGTCGCACGCAAGTATCGTGTCGGTGTCGTCCTTTTCAGGGTTCACGCGTATCACGGGGACATTTTCGGGCAGCCTGACTTCGGAGCTGTCAAAATCCCCCACTATGATATCCGGCGTAATTCCTGCGGCCGCGGCGATATCGTACCCTCTGTCGGCGCATATTATAAGTCCCTCGGGGCGTTCATTCAGCCTGCCCTCGGGGGAACCGCAGATAACTGAACATATCTTCGGCATTCGATCACTCCCAATCGTTTATCTTGCTTGCTTCCTCGTGCATGCGCAGGTAGCTTTCATAGCGGGAACGCGCTATCTCGCCGCTCTCGGCAGCCGCGCGCACCGCGCAGTCCTTTTCCTTTATGTGGGCGCAGTCGGCAAAGCGGCATTTCTCTGCGAACTTCGAAAACTCGCGGAAGCTGTTGTCGAGTTCCCCGGCGGGAATTCTGCAGTACCTTTCGGTATCAACTGTTGAAAATCCCGGGGTGTCAGCGGCATATCCGGTCATTTCCGGGGAAAGCTCGCGCAGCCGGTAAAGCTGCGCCTGGCGCGTGGTGTGCTTTCCCCTGCCGAGTTTTTTGCTTATCACTGCGGTTTCAAGTTCCAGCTGCGGGAACAGAGAATTCATAAGGCTGGATTTTCCAACGCCGGAATTCCCGATGAACGCGGTCACCCTGCCATCGATGAACCTGCGTACTTCTTCCGCGCCCTCTCCGGTGAGGTTATTCACCATGCAGACTGTGATGCCGATGCTGCGGTATATTCCTGCGAGTTCCTCTGCCTGCTCGAGATCGCATTTCGTGAATGCTATCATAGGCTCTATCGACTTGCTGTCAGCTATCGCGATAAGCTTGTCCAGAATGAACCTGTTCGGTGCCGGATCCGCGCAGCTTATCACGAACACGATACCGTCAAGGTTCGCAAGCGGCGGCCTTACGAGATAGTTTTTTCTGGGAAGAATCTTTGCAATGAGCGGTTCGTGGTTTTCCTGGCTGACTACCTCGACGATATCGCCCGCGCTGGGACTTATGCCATTCTGCCGGAAAAGCCCGCGCGCCGCGCATCTGAGCGTTCTCCCGTCAGGGGTTATCTCCCCGTTCTCTTCAAAGCCCGAAAGGGCATCTACATAATAGATGCCCCCGACTGCTTTTGTGATTATTCCATGATCATGATATTCAGCAGAAATATCATTACCCCCTGTTCTTTTCAGTCAACGGAAATGCCAGGCTCCGGCGTAACACCGG
>HF989480.1:6422-9126 GCA_000432175.1 Eubacterium sp. CAG:786 | reverse complement strand
TAGCTGCCGGCTCAGCCTCCGTGGTGTCCACTGTACCGGGGACTGGCTCGGTAGTTTCTATGGGTTCTTCAGACGCGCCTGCAAGCAGCTCGTCGAAAATCTTGCTGTTTACTACGTCCTCCGCAGTCGGCTTGCTGCCGTCCTCGGGGAATACTACCGTGATATCCATGTATGTGCCCGTCAGTCCGGTCGCAATGGAAGTAACCTTGACGGTGACGGTCTTGGTTTCTCCGGGCTTACCGGTCACAGCGTACTTCATCGACTTGCTGGAAGCAAGACTGATATCCATCTGGACGCTTGCAGCCTCGTCAAGAACTCCGTCAACGTAATAGTTGAACCGGAACTCACCCGTAGCCTTCTTAGGCAGCGAGAACTTCAGATCCTTGGTCTTTTCCTCGCTCTCACCGCTGCAAACCGTGAGCTTGATCTCGGTGTCACGGTCAACGCGGCTGTTCGGCTCGATGTCCTGAGCCATTACAACATCCTTTTCGTAATCCTCGTTTGCCTCGTATTCTACCTGATATTTCAGGTGGTACTCATCGGCACGCTGAATAGCGATAGTCAGCGGGAGATCAACGAACTTCGGCACATTTACCTGCGTGTCCTTCGGACCAAGGCTGATGACCAGAACGACCGTGCTACCCTCGGGAGCCATCTCATGGGCTGCAGGCTCGGTGCGGATAACGGTATCCTTTTCAACATCGTCGCTCTCGTCAAACGACTTGCGCACTACAAAGCCGTCTTTCTGGAGTTTGGTTTCTGCTATGGAAATACTCAGGTTGGTAAGATCCTGAATTTCTATCTGACGGATACCCTTGCTGACCTTTACAGTCACCTCGGTGCCTATCTTTACTTTTCTGCCCTCTGCATATTCCTGATCGAATATCTGGTCCTTGTCATAGGTGCTCCACTCCTGCTGGGCATTGAGCTTCAGATATTTGGAGTACTTGGAATTTGCCTCGTCCCAGCTCATTCCAGCAAGATTCGGCATGAGGAACTCGTTGTTGTCAGTCACGCTTATACCAGCGTCTGAGGATATGCCGATTATTGACTCGATATCGCCGGAATTGGTAGGTATATTTCTGAGTACGATGGTGAGCACCAGGAATACAGTCGCAATAACGAATGCCGTGCCGACCGCAAAAAGTATCGGTATCAGCGGTGAACGGCGCTCTTCATACTCATCGTCATCGTCGTAATCCTCGTCGTCATCGTAATCATCGTCGTCATTCTGCTGCTGAACAGCCTGCTTACGGCGTGTGCGCTCCTGCTCCGCAGCGGGAATGGGACGGTCAAAGTACTTCGTGGTGCCGTCGGTGGAATTGTACTTATAATCAAACACAATGCCAGGGTTCTTGCGGAATTCCTCAAGATCCTTTATCATCTCTCCAGCGGTCTGGTAGCGCTGCGCGGGATCCTTCTGCATTGCGCGCATGACTATCTGTTCAAGCCCCTCGGCAATGGTGCTGTTTATTTCGGAAGGCTTCTTCGGCGTGCTCTGCATGTGCATGAGCGCGATAGCCACGGGGGTGTCGCCGTCAAACGGCTTCTTGCCCGTGAGCATTTCATAAAGCGCAACGCCTACGGAATAAATGTCGCTGCGCTCGTCGGTGATGTCGCCGCGCGCCTGCTCCGGGCTGATGTAATGCACCGAACCAATGGTCTTTTCGGACATGGTTTTGTTGTTCTCGCGGTTGAAACGCGCAATGCCGAAATCCATGACCTTTATGGTGCCGTCGCTGAGCAGCATTACGTTGCTCGACTTTATGTCGCGGTGTACTATCCCGCGGTCGTGCGCATGCTGCAGCGCCTTAAGTATCTGAATAGTGAAGTGCACGGCGTCGCGCCATTTCAGCACGCCCTGCTGCTCGATGTAATCAGTCAGGGTTATGCCGTCAACGTATTCCATGACGATGAACTGCACCTTATCCGTAAAGCCGACATCGTATATCTTAACGATGTTCGGGTGGGAAAGCAGCGCAATCGCCTTGGATTCGTTGCGAAATCTCCGCAGGAACTCGTCGCTGCCGGCAAACTCCGTCTTGAGTATCTTTACCGCAACGATACGATCCTCTTCGATGTCGCGCGCCTTGTAAATATCAGCCATGCCGCCGACGCCGATAAGCTCCAGCAGCTCGTATCTGCCGTCGAGCTTCTTTCCGATATTACTGTCCATAAATGCTCCGCCATTTCTCCATACATTATCATATATTCAGCCATGCGCCGTATGGAAGCGCCGGCAATGAGAAAATTCAAGTTTAACACCGCTACTATAATAGCATATTTATACGGTAAATGTCAACTGAATTGCAAAAATTGTAACTAAACTGTAAACATTGTTACACGGCAAAAAGCGCCACTGAAATATTATCGTGGCCGCCGTTATCATTCGCGTAATCCACCAGTCTGCCGCAGATATCCTCTGGCTTGTTCTCAAAGCAGATGTCAAGGATATCCATATCGTCGCCGTAGGAAGAAAGCCCGTCAGAGCACAGCAGCAACATGTCCCCGGGCGCCAGGTCCACCTCGAAATAATCAGTGGTGACGTCGCTTTCGGCGCCGATCGCACGTGTGATCTTATTGCGCTCCGGGTGGATTTTTGCCTGTTCCTCGGTAATTTCTCCCCGATCGATAAGGTCGCGCACATGCGAATGATCCTTGGTTATCTGCTGAATGCACTCGCTGTCGTCGCTGGTGAACAGCC
>HF989480.1:0-6359 GCA_000432175.1 Eubacterium sp. CAG:786 | reverse complement strand
GATATGCGCCATGCCGTTTGAAACTATCGCAGCCACGCAGGTAGTACCCATGACCGTGCCTGCGGGTTCCTTCTGCGCAGCGTCATACACAATGCTGTTCGCGGCTGAAACTGCAGTTATCAGCAGATTGCGGATGGTATTGCGGCTCATATACTCCGTGAAATTCTCGCGGATACGCCTTGAAATAACATCTACCGCAAGCTGGCTTGCAAGACCTCCATGCGCCTCTCCGCCCATTCCGTCGCAGAGCACTGCGGCGCAGGAATGCTCCGAAAGCGCCTCGCTCCATACGCTGTCCTGGTTTTCTTCACGCAGCAATCCTATATCTGTCATGCTGAAAATCTTCATAACTCACCGCCTGTTGTCTTTTCTGCGGAATTTTCCACCGCCTGGTCGGTATTGTTCATTCCACCGTCGCGGCGCAGCTGCCCGCACGCGGCGCTTATGTCCGCGCCCAGCGTCCTGCGGACTGTGGCGTTAATGCCGGCGTCGCACAGGCGTTTCTGGAACTTCTCCACCGAACGGCTCTTGCGGAAATCACGCTCCCTTATCTCGTTTATCGGTATCAGATTGACGTGACACATAAATCCACCCAGCAGGTCTATAAGTTCCTGCGCGGACTGCTCAGTGTCGTTCACGCCCTCGATAAGGGAATACTCAAAGCTGATACGGCGCCCGGTCTTGCTGAAGTAATACCGGCATGCCTTCATCAGCTCGTCAAGATGATATTTTCTGTTGATGGGCATTATCTCGCTGCGGCGTTCGTCAGTCGCCGCATGCAGGGATATCGACAGCGTAAGCCCGGTTTTCAGCTCCGCGAGGTCATAAATGCGCGGAACGACGCCGCATGTCGAAAGCGAAATATGCCGCAGGCTCATGCCGTCGCCCTCGCTGTTCATCAGCGTGAGGAATTTCAGCACGTTATCGTAATTATCCAGCGGCTCGCCGATTCCCATAAGTACTATGCTGTCAACATGTCTGCCGCTGTCGCGCTCGGTTTCGTAGACCTGCAGCAGCATTTCGCTGGGAAGCAGGTGCCTTACAAAACCGGCAATTGTGCTGGCGCAGAAACGGCAGCCCATTCTGCAGCCGACCTGCGTGGAAATGCACAGACTGTTGCCGTGCTTGTATTCCATTAGCACGGTTTCCACCGCTTCGCCGTCGGGCAGCCCATAAAGATATTTTACCGTATTATCCAGTTGAGATACAAGTCTTTTTTTGATAATTAGGTGTTTTAGACAAAATTTTCTTGATAACGCCTCTCGGAATTGTGCAGAAATATTAGTCATCTGTGCAAAATCAGTGACTTTCTTGACGTGCAGCCATTCATATATCTGTTTTGCCCTGAATGCCTTTTCGCCCATGGAAGTTATTTCTGTGGTGAGTTCTTCCTTGGTGAGAGCGAGTATATCTATCTTTTCCAGTTCTTCCAATTAAATGCCTTTCTCATGTCCTGCGGAATGACGCAGTGAAGAAGCCGTCTCCGCCGTTTTCGTCCGGGCAGTAGGTGCGCTTGTAGTCCCCGGGAGCGGGAAGCGGCACCGGCTGCACTATCGGCGTGAACTCCGGGTGAGCCGCTGCAAATCTCTCGGCTACCTCGTCGTTTTCCGCGCGGGAAAGCGTGCAGGTGGAATACACCAGCGTGCCGCCCGGTTTAACGTAGCGCGCGGAAGTCTCCAGTATCTGGTACTGTATCTCCGGCAGCCCCGCGAATTCCTCAGGTTCCTTGTACTTTATCTCCGGCTTACGGCGAATTACCCCAAGACCCGAGCAGGGAACATCGCACAGCACCCTGTCCGCCTGCGGGAGCGCTCCGTTGAATTTTGAAGCGTCGTTCTGCATCGCAGTTATTATCTTAATTCCCAGCCGCGCCGCGCCGTCCTCGATAAGACCGACGCGCATGTCGTGAAGATCCATGCTGTACAGCTTTCCGTTGTTGCCCATGAGTTCAGCCAGCGTGAAGCTTTTCCCTCCGGGAGCCGCGCAGACGTCCAGCACGGTTTCATTCACCACCGGGCGCAAAGTCAGGCAGCACAGCTGCGAGGAAATGTCCTGCACGTGGAAAAGTCCCTGACGGAACGGCGCGCATTTTTCAATGTCGCCAACCTTTTCAAGCTTTATGCAGTTTTCAAGCCCCGGGTAGGGCTCTGCTTTTATTCTGTGCTTCGCAAGTTCCGCGAGAAGCTTGTCCGTGGTAGTCTTGATGGTATTCACCCGCGCGTATACCGGTGGCTTTCCGACGGAAGCTTTCAGCGCCCGCACCGCGAATTCCGTGCCGTATTCATCTATGAGCTTCTGCGTGAGCCACTCCGGGCAGGAATACTCCACCGACAGGCGCTTCTCCGGCGACATGCCGTGGTAGCTTATCTTCTTGCCGCTGCGAATAAAGCTGCGGAGCATGCCATTCACGAACCCCTGCGCCGAGAAACATTTCAGCTTCTTGCACATTTTCACGCTCTCGTTCACGGCAGCGCTTTCAGGCACCGACGGCATGTACATCAGCTGATAAAGCCCTGTGCGGAGTATCTGCACGGCAGCCTTATCCAGCTTTTCAAACGGTATTTTCGAGTTCGTCCCTATAACGTGGTCGAGCGTGAGCCTGCGTTCCAGCACGCCGTAGAACAGCGCAGCCGCGAACGCCTTGTCCCTGTCGCTGAGCTCCGCTTCGTTGAAAACATGATCCAGCAGCAGGTTTGAATACGCCTCGCTGCTGTCCATTTTCATCAGCATTTTTACGACTGTGAGCCGTGGGTCAGCCATTGCCAGCCCTCCTTATCTGTATGTAACCGGGGATTCCCGGCAGATCATCGTCTGTTCCTGTAGGAAAGCAGCCTGAGCAGCTGTGTGAACGACACTATCAGGCTTGCAACGTAAGTCATCGCTGCGGCAGTCAGGGTGCGACGCGCACCGTACAGCTCGTCCTGCTCGAGAATTCCCTCGCTGCGGATAGTCTGCATAGCGCGACGGCTCGCGTTGAATTCCACCGGAAGCGTGACCAGCTGGAACAGCACAACGAACAGGAACAGTATGATTCCCGCGTCAACAAGCGGCTCGAAGCTGAACACCAGACCGAGAATGAACACAATGAAATACGCAGAGGAACCGAACCGTGCCAGCGGGAAAACCGCTGTGCGCACCTTTATCGGAATGTAATCCTGCGCATGCTGGACCGCGTGCCCGCACTCGTGCGCCGCAACGCCTATCGCCGCCAGTGAAGTACTGCTATAAACGCTGTCAGACAGCGAAACTATATTCGTTCTCGGGTTGAAATTATCCGTCAGATTGCCGGAAATGCGCTCTACCTGTACGTTGTAAAGCCCGTTTCTGTCAAGTATTTTTCGTGCGACTTCCGCTGCGGTGATCCCCCTGCGGCTGCCGACCCGGTTGTATTTATTGAACGTCGCATTAACGTTAGCCGAGCATATCAGCGCAAAAATGAACGCCGCAATACAGAGAAAATACGCAGTCGTATAGCCCACGCTCAGAAAATTCGTGTGCCGTGCCGCAGCTGAAATAAGTGTCTGCACCATAATTGCCTCCTGTTCCAGGGTTTTCAAATACGGTTATTATGCGTGATTTTTGGTCATTTACCCAGAATGGTTCCCTTTTCCGGTTTCTTTCCGCGCAGATATGCCTGGATATCCATGCGCTTTCCGCCCTCGGGCTGTATTTCGGTGAATTCCACTGCGCCGTCGCCGCACATTACAGCAAACGCGTCGGTATCGACTATCTCGCCCGGTGCGCCGGAGTAGTTCCTGTCGGAAACCCGCGCGCCGTAAACTTTCATGCGCTTCCCGTCAAGAAGCGTATACGCGCACGGAACTGCGGACATCGCGCGGATAAAATCACGCACCTGAACCGCAGGTTTTGTGAAATCCAACAGTAGCTCTTCCTTGCTTATCATGGAAGCATAGCAGGTGTCGCCCTCCTGCGGGATACGCGGCGCGGTGCCGTTCTGCACTTCCTCAAGGGTGCGGACGATGAGCCTGCCGCCCATCTCGGAAAGCCTGTCGTGGAGTTCAGAGCCTGTCATGTCCTCGGGTATGTCCAGTTCGTCGCGGAGTATCATGTCACCCGTATCAAGTCCCTTTGCCATGTACATGGTGGTGACGCCCGTCTTTTTCTCCCCGAACTGAATGCAGCGCTGTATCGGCGCGGCGCCTCTGTACATCGGCAGCAGCGAAGCATGCACGTTTATGCAGCCGTATTCCGGCAGCTCAAGAATACTCTCGGGAAGTATCTGCCCGTACGCCACAACAACGATACACTGCGGGTTTATCTCCTTCAATACCTCCAGGGACTTTTCCGCGTCCTCGCCCTTGCGCAGGCTCAGCGGCTGATAAACCGGGATATCGTGCTTCAGGGCGCATTCCTTGACGGGGGTCATCTGTATCTGCTTTCCGCGGTTCTTGGGTTTGTCGGGCTGCGTGAATACAGCTGCGACCTCATGCCCTGCCGCAATGAGCTGCTCCAGGCAGGAAAGCGCAAAAACCGGGGTTCCCATAAATACTAATTTCACTTTTCGTCCTCCTCCCACTCGTCCACTTTGTCGGCATACAGAATTCCGTTGAGATGGTCGGTCTCATGGCAGAATGCCCGCGCCAGCAGTCCGGAACCAACATAGGTCTTTCGTCTGCCGTAGCGGTCCTGCGCCTTTATCTTCACCTTTGCCGGCCGGACCACGTAGCCGCTCTTGCCCGGGTAGGAAAGGCACCCCTCGGGTTCGTGCTGCTTTCCCTTTATCGCAACTATCACGGGATTTACAAGTTCCATCAGACCGTGGTCTTCGTCCGTATCGATAACGACTACGCGCTTGAGCACGCCTATCTGCGGTGCCGCAAGACCTACTCCTCCCGCGTCGTACATCGTTTCAGCCATGTCGTCGAGAAGCTCCCACAGTTCCTCGTTGAACTCGGTCACTTCCCCGCTTTTCTGCCGCAGTATCTCATTACCGAACTGCAATATTTCAAGCACTGCCATTGATATTCCCCTTTACTTTGCTGTAACGTCCTTGTGCGCCGGAACTCCGTCGTTCTTAACATGGTCGATGAAAAGCACGCCGTCCAGATGGTCCAGTTCATGGCAGAATGCCCTTGCAAGAAGCGCGCTGCCGGTCAGCGTGAACTCTTTTCCGTGCCTGTCCTGCGCCTTTACTGTGACGATATTCGGGCGCTCCACTTCCTCCCACACATTCGGCGCGGAAAGGCAGCCCTCGCTGCCGCACTGAGTTCCCTCAGCGGAAACTATCTCAGGGTTTATCAGCTCGATAACTCCGTGCTCGTCGTGTACGTCGATGACAACCGCCCTGCGCAGCACTCCCACCTGAACGGCCGCAAGACCCGCGCCGTCCTTGGAATGCATCGTTTCTGCCATGTCGTCGAGCAGCGTCCAGAGGCGCTCGTCAAAATTAGTCACGGGTCTGCTCTTCTTGCGGAGTATGTCGTCCCCGAACTTTACTATCTGCCTTAATGCCATGTCTATCGTCCTTTCTATGTTACGGGTCGCCGTTCATATCCGCGAAAACTGCGGTGTTCCTGAACGACTTGTCCGCTCCGGCTTCTTTCAGCGTGAGTTCCACCAGCCGTCTCAGCGGCGCGGAATTCCTGCACTTCAGTATCAGCCGCCAGCGGTAGCGCCCGTTGACCTTGCCTATCACATTCCTTGCGGGGCCCAGTATCCGCAGCGGGATATCCGGGCATTCCTCCGCGTGGCGCTTCTCCAGCATATCGCGGAATTTCAGCGCCCCGCGGCTGCACTCGTCGTCTACCAGCGACGTAAATCCAACCACCACGATATCGCAGAACGGTGGGTAAAGCATCGCCTGCCGCAGTTCTATCTCCTCTGCGTAAAAATCCGGGTAGTTCTGGTTTGCCGCGAGGTTGAGCACGTAGTGCTCCGGCGTGAACGTCTGTATCAGCGCCCTGCCGCGCTTTCCACCGCGCCCTCCCCTGCCGACGACCTGCGTTATCAGCGAGAATGTCCGCTCATACGCCCGGAAGTCCCCGGCATAAAGGCTGTTGTCGGTGCGCAGCACTCCCACCAGCGTCACGTTCGGAAAATCAAGTCCCTTGGCTATCATCTGCGTGCCGACGATTATGTCGTATTCCCCCGCAGCGAAAGCCTTGAACTTGCTCTCGAATGCGTTCTTTGCCGCTGTCGTGTCGGCGTCCATACGGAGTATCCGCGCCTTCGGGAACAGCTCTGAGATCTCGTCCTCGATGCGCTGCGTACCAGTCCCTTTCATCATCAGGAACTTGCTCCCGCAGGACGGGCAGACGGCGCCCAGCGCGTGGGAATACCCGCAGTAGTGGCATATCACCGCGCCATTCGCCTTATGGTAAGTCAGCGGGAGCGCGCAG
>HF989479.1 GCA_000432175.1 Eubacterium sp. CAG:786 | reverse complement strand
TTACACGGGCGGATACAGCAGCGTGAAACGATACGTCCGCAAAAAGCGTTTCGTATTGCGCCAGGGACTCGTAGGCTGCTTGCCGCTTGCACACCCCATGGCTCATGCTCAGGTTGACTTTGGAGAATTTCTGCGCTGTGATGCTGATGGAAACGAACACAAGGCGTATGAGCTTGTCATGTCGTTCACGTATTCGGATAAAGCCTATGCACAGGTGTTCCCATCACAGAATCAGGAATGCCTGCTGATCGGTATGCGCCGTATCTTTGAGTATATCGGCGGCGTACCTGCGAGGATACGCTTTGATAATATGTCTACGGCTGTTGCTCAGGTGCTTGAAGGTACCGAGAGAAAGCTCACCGATGGCTTTACAAGGTTTATGCTGCATTACCGCTTTCAGGCTGATTTCTGCAATTCTGCGTCAGGCAATGAGAAAGGCAATGTTGAGAACAAGGTCGGCTACATCAGACGCAACGCCCTCGTTCCGATCCCCACGATCATTAGCTTTGAAGAGTTCAACAGCCACCTGTTTGACTGGTGTGAAAATGACGCTGAACGCCCGCATTACCAGCGTGGTGTTACGATACAGAGTCTTTGGGAAGATGAAAAGCCGAAGCTGCTAATGCTCCCCGAAGTACCCTACAACGTATTCAACTATGAATCGCTCAGAGTCAGCAAGACAGGCTTTGTCTGCATTGACACGAATAAATACGGGCTTTCTCCCGAACTTCATGATGAAACCGTACAGGCTAAGATCTTCTATGATAAAATCGAGTTTTATCATGATCACGCTCTTGTTGCTTCATACCGCCGCTGTTACGGCAAAAACGAGGAGCTTATGGACTGGACGCAGTACGTCAGGACGCTGTGCAGAAAACCCGGCGCAGCAGAGCATACACGATTCTTTTCCGCAATGCCGCTGCCCTGGCAGAGCTATCTGTCGCAGACCAGAGGTCAGGAGAGGAAAAGTGCATTACAGCTTCTTGATGACATTGTCCGTGACGGCAATGCTGAATTTTGCGTGGATATTCTCACTCTCGCCCAGCAGAACTGCGGGAGCGATGTGGACAGCGTGAAGCAGTGCTATTACTCTCTGCTGAAAGAAGGAAAAACGCCTGAGCCGCTTGATCTGCTCTCGCAAGTGCCCACGCTCAACTACAACCCCGATATTTCCGTGTATGACGGTCTGACGGGAGGTGAAGCAAATGGCTGATATTGAGCAGATGATGCGGACTCTGAAGCTCGGAGGTCTTGCAAAAGACTGGCGTGAAGTAGAATACCACGATACAGAGCAGTATGTGACCGATCTGCTGCAGATCGAACTTCACGAGCGTGAGGTAAACAGGATCAACCGTATGGTCAAGACCGCATGATTCCATGTCATCAAGACGCTTGATGATTTTGTATGGAAGCCCGAGATCGGGCTTCCTGCCGGACTTACCCGTGAATACATGGAGAATCTTGACTTCATAACCGCTAAAGAGAACCTCATCTTCATGGGTGCGGTCGGCACCGGCAAGACGCATCTCGCA
>HF989478.1 GCA_000432175.1 Eubacterium sp. CAG:786 | reverse complement strand
TTTTTCCAGCCCGCGGAACAGCAGCGAGACCACCGGCGAAAGCACCTCAGACATCAGCCGCACCGCGCCGCATTCCTCTGCGACTTTCATTATACCGCTCCACAGGCACATTATCCCGCAAAGCGATATTGCAAGAGTCACAGCGTTGCCAGCGCCGTCAAGCACAGCCCCGGAAACCTCTGTCAGATTTCCCGTGAACGCGCCGCATACAAGCGCCGCAACCGGCAGCAGAATCAAAATGATCTTCACTTGTTTCACCCCTGACAATAATTCTATTGGAAAAACGTTTTAAAACAGTCGTTTCCATATTACCATATTATCTTCCTATATTTCTTACTTTCTTCCAGAATTCTGCTGAAATTTCTGGTTTTCCTGTAAATGCGCTGAAAAAGTGCTACAGAAGCGTTATACACCCATCGTTTCACATCTTTAATGACACCTTTAGTTATTCTATTTCGCGTAAACGAAATTCCACATTATTGGTAAATCACTGAAAGAAAATTGACAACCCTCACAAAACATGTTATAATATGCAAGAAATCAGCGAAATGCTGGTAAATCCGTATCATTACAACCATAGGCAGCCTTATCAGGCAATAAAAGGCTGCGGGATTCAGGAGGAAGAAACATGGTTAAGTCAACAGGTATCGTAAGAAAAGTAGATGAACTGGGAAGAATCGTTATCCCGATCGAGCTGAGAAGAACTCTCGACATCGGAATCAAGGACAGCCTTGAGATCTATGTTGAGGACGATCAGATCATTCTCAAGAAGTACATGCCAGCGTGTGCATTCTGCTCCAACGCAAGCGGAATCACGATCTTCAAGGGCAAGAACATCTGCTCCGAGTGCCTCGCTGAACTCAGCAAGCTCAACTGATCAGACGATACATATTTCTCCGGGGATCTTTCCCCGGAGATTTCTTTTATATTATATATGTACCCCTGCATTCATTATGACTATTTCCCCGCATTTTGAATGCTCAAAAAAAATTTTTAAGTTTTTTTAAAAAAATGCTTGACAAATCGAAAACTTCGTGGTATAATAATTAAGTCGTCAAGAGTGATACAAAAAACGACAGAATATGGCGGTATAGCTCAGTTGGCTAGAGCACTTGGTTCATACCCAGGGTGTCATTGGTTCGAATCCGATTACCGCTACCACTAAAAACCGCATAACTTGTTGTGCGGTTTTCTTTAGGCCCGTTGGTCAAGAGGTTAAGACATCGCCCTTTCACGGCGGAATCATGGGTTCAATTCCCGTACGGGTCACCACACCACAGACTCCTAAATGGCTTTGTTAAGCTGTTTGGGAGTTTTGCTTTTTACGGAAAAATACGTTTGTCCAATGCGTGTCCAATGTTATTGAACCACGATCGGATCACATTATGTAGGCGTTTGCTGTTTACGAGCGATTTGGGTGCAGAACACTTAAGTCGCTGTTTTTTTGTTTTCGCTTGAGATCGCTGTCATGTCAAGTGAGCTTGCAACTGCGGCATTGGCTTTCGCCTTTGCCTCCTGCATAGCGTGGCAATAGATATTTGCCGTTGTGCTGACCGTAGAATGCCCAAGCATTCCGGATACGGTCACGATGTCCACTCCTGCTGCTATCAGCGCCGAAGCGTTGTAGTGCCTCATTGAATGTATATCGCAGAAACGGATCTCGTTTTTCTCGCAGAATTCTTTGAACCAGCCATAAGGGGTATTGTTGTTCATGGGCAGACCGTTCCATTTTACAAAAAGACGGTCGTGGTCTATCCACTTGCTGCCGATTTTTTCCTTCTCTCTGTCCTGCTCTTCCTTATAGAGTTTCAAAAGGGTAATGAGTTCCGGCTGGACCTTTAACACTCGTTTTGAGCGCCTGGTCTTGGTGGTATCCGTATAGATACCTTTTTCGGCTGTGTAGTTGCTTGTTCTGCGAATTTTGATCAGGTCATTGTCCCAATCAATATCTTTCCACTCTAATCCCAGAAGTTCCCCGCGTCTGAACCCTGTACAAAGCGCCAGAATTATGAACACCCTGTATTTCATAGGCTCGTTTATGAGGAGTTTCACTATCTCGTCTGCTTCCTCGCGTGTGTAAATGTCTTTTTCCTCGACCTCGCCTTTGGGAATGGTCACCCTCCTGCAAGGATTGTCAATGAGCATATCCATTTTCATAGCATACTCAAAAATGTCAGAAATGAAGCTGAGATGGTGTACAACGGTCTTTCGGGATAAGGGTTTGCCTGTCACTTGACTTTTACCATTGAAAGCCATATCGGTAATGAATTGTTGTATATGCCTTGCCGTTATTTTGTCCATGCGGAGATACCCAATTGCGGGGTAAATTCTCTGCGTGAGCTGCCGCATTCTTACAAACGTGGTCGAACGGAGATTGAGCCTTGCATATTCCTCGAACCAACGCTCTGCGAATGTTTCAAATTTGATATTTGCTGTGACGTGACCTTTAAAGCATTGATCCTCAAAAAGCATAACCTGTTTTGCAAGTTCCTTTTCGACCTGCCTTTCGGTCAAATTCGGGTCAGGTTTCCATGTCCTTGTTTGTATGACCTGACTGCCGTCTACCCTCAATCCGCAGCTGACACGGATTTGGTAGGATGAGCCGCGTTTTCTTACTGAAGCCATGTTGTTCTGAATCCTCCTAATTCAGCGGACAACATTATCTGGTTTGCTGGCATGACATACTACTGCGTATAACATTATAACTTTAAAGCGCTGAAATGTCAAGCCTTTTCGCATATTTTTATAAACTTTTTCAAACCTGCTATAATGTGTCTATGTATCTGAGTAACGCGCTTCGTGGAATAAGCAGCTTTCCACAGGAACCGGAGCCGGCTCTTGTGCTGCCAATAGCATTCTGTTTGACGAGCATTCGTATAGTGCGCTCTGAAACACGCATGATAACGGAACACTCTTTTATTGTCAGCATTTCAGTATCATTCTTTAATTCAATTTCTGCTTTTGCCTTTTCAATTTCTTCCGGAGTCTTAATGAATTCCGAAATCAGTTCGCAGAAAGTGTTAATGAACTTTGCTTTTTCGCTCGCACTCATTACCATCTGGCAAATCATCTCCTTTCATGATACTAATTTTGGACGGCTGATAAAGCCGATATATAAGCAAACGGCTCATGTCTTGCGGCGTGAGCCGTTTGCATTATTGATGTGTATTGCTCAGAGCGATTATCGGGTAGTCCGCACCCGAACATAGGAGTTTCACCTCTAGCCATTCCTGTGGCATAGCCGTCGCCGGAAGTATCATTATACCATCTTTGCAGCGTTCATCCTTTCGCGCTCGAACCTTATCTCTGCGTATGCGTTTACGCTTTGAATTGATATTGGCAGACTGTCGGAGTTATTGTTATTCTCGCGCAAAAAATAGGTGGTCACGGATAATGAATAACCCTTCGGAATCAATACAGGCATATCTTCGCACAATCAGGCGCTGCGGTCGATGGATTTGTTATCGCTCTGCTATTGAATTGTCAATGAACTGGTCGGAAATATATCTCACACTAAGGGCTTTGGTATTATTTCTTGTCATAGTTAAATGGAATTCTCTTCCGTAAAAGTGTAAGATGTTTCCTGAAATAATTATAGCACATTATCATGCCACAATGTGTTGACATCTGCAACAAACCGTTTCAATGTGTCACAATTTGTTGCAATTTCTTGTTTTCTATTGAATAAAATCACCTTTTGCTCTATACTGATATGCGGAGGTGACAGCTTGTGGGGGACAACACCAGACTAAAAAAGCTACGAATGCAGAGATGTCTTTCCCAGCGAGAGCTTGCGGAGGCAATTTCTATCGACCGGTCAATGATAAGTTTATACGAAAATGATCGTCGTGAGATACCAACATCAACTGCAAAATTATTTGCCGATTTTTTTAATGTCTCAGTTGATTATCTTCTTGGAACGGATACTATCAATTCTGGCGATATTAATACAAAAGAAACGGCAAGAGACTGTATCAATAAGCAGCTTACTCTATTAAATGTTGAGGAGCAGAATCGTCTTATCGGGTACATAGACGGCATTTTAGATTCAAAAAAGGGGAAATGAAATAATAGTCGAAGGAATCTCTGAATTTCCAACATCAGGCATTAGTGAAACAAATCCACACCAGGAGTAACAAAGGAGGAATACAAATGTTCAAGGCAAGAACCGCAGACGGACGCAACAACATATCGGGACTGAGAGTAAAAGAACTCCGCAAGGCGCTCCAAATCTCACAGCGAGAGCTTTCGGACAGATTGCAGGTCGTAGGTCTGGATATCGACAAAAACGCAGTCCAACGTATAGAATCCGGCGAGAGATTTGTGACTGACATAGAAATTATAGCATTAAGCAGGTGCTTTAACGTGACCATCAACAATCTGCTCGGAATCAACTGAATACAAAAGGCGCAGCTATATAAAGCCGCGCCTTTTGCTAGTCGGCAGTAGTTGGTTCCTATCATGAGTTTTCTCCATGATCGATATATTTAGCCTTTCTGCCATTGCTTTGATTGCACTTTCGACGATGTGTTTATTCTAATCGAAAATTCATTGATGAAGCGTTGATGGAGAATTAAGAAGTTCGGAATTGCAATTAATTTTAGATATGGGAAAATGGCTTTACCCAGTAGGATAGATTCGTTTTTATAATGGTATTTTCTTTATTTACATTCTATATTATGGAAGCCCGGGGCATATGGGATATGTTTCTCCATCGCTGTTCTGTGACCATTCTGCGCTTGGTGAACACCTTGAAAATACTGACAAAGCTACGACCGCATTCACTACAGATAAAATAGCTTTTTTCATTGAATAGACGCTTTTACAAATGCGGCATTGCTTTCCTAAGCAATGCCGCATTCCTATTCTATACCAGACAACTCATATTTTAACTTATGACAAACCTAGATTACGGAGTCCAGCGCCAGTTTAATGATACTTGTATAATCAGAAACAATATTCCATCTCAGGCCATAACTGCTTCAATAACTTAGTAAAATGCTATTTCGTATTAATTGTCTAATGTCAACAAGTCGTTTATGACAAAAAACGGCGTGTTCTGAGTTTTTGAAAGTCTGACAGTACAGCATATTTAGTTTTTTAGATGGTATTTTATAGAACAATAAAGAGTACCGTAAATTAACATTTATTTCATTGCCTCATCTGTGACCATACGTCCATTAATTCATCATTTGAAAGATTTCCAATGATACTATACTGAACATATTTATCGACGAGTAATTCCCCATTAGTAGCTTGATTGATGCAATCTTCAAAACTTGGTATTCCGGTCAAAGGGGAAAAATCCTCATTTCCCACTTCAGACAGCGATTGTATTGTAAAGCTGCGTCCATCTTCCGAAGCATAATCGCAGCAGAAACAAGATGATATTCCGTTTTCATACACAGCAGTATACAGCTTGTCAGTTTTGAAACCTTTAATTGAAATATTTGCCATTGCCTTGTATATGTTATCTATATTTTTCCCATTGTAGTCGGTTTTGATCTGACTGTTTTTCATTGCTGTAAATTCATCGATATCAAATCCATTAATAATATCGGCAAGCTGCGAAGCAAGAGTATCAAAAGATTCATCTGAAACATAATCAATATATGAACTGTTTTCACACGGGTCAATAGGCAGGCCCAAATCAATATATGTCACCGACGGAATCTGCCAATGCATAAAAGGGTCGCTGTCAGAGCTAGAACCTTTGTCAGAAAGATCAGATTCAACTTCAGCCAGTTGCTCCAAATAAATTGAGAGCGCATTTTCAAAACCGTTTACTGTGCCAACACTCAGATGATTTCCACCGATCACATCAAAGTTGATGTCGGCTATTATTTTGCTGCGTTCTTCATCAGTTAACTGTTCAAGATAATATTTGGAACCATACATCCTTGATTCTTCAACGTCAAAGAATATAAGCCTTATATTAAAATCTCTGTCGAAATCAGAGAGCCATTCTCCTGATGAAAGAAGAAACGCCGTTCCGCTCCCGTTGTCTATTATTCCGACATTATCTTTTGTGGTATCATAGTGTGCTGAAAGAATAAGAGTGGGCTTGTTCCTGTCAAAGTTGGGCAGATCTGCGATAATATTATTGCCAGTTCCGACAGGATCGCCATTTTCACTGATATTGTATGGCTCGGAAAATATGTCCTTATATCGATATACAGGGAACTTCTCCTGCGTAACATTCCATCCGCTGGATTGCAGCTTGTTGACTATGAATTTTGCTGCATTATCTCGTCCGCTCTCACTGAGATGCCTGGACTCTACTGCAAATTCTGATAGGAGCTTCTTGACTGATCCGTTGGCTGGATACACTTTGTGAGCGCTTGATTCTGATTCAACGTCATGGGCTGTTTGGCTATTTGATATTTCACTATTCACGCTCTCGGTTTCGCTAGTTTCTGCAATTATTTGATTTGTATCAGTATTATCTGAGTTTGTGCAAGCAGTTAGCAAAATACAAAAGACTGCCATTATTGCATTCCACTTTTTCTTCATATTGATGAATACCCTCCCCAACATAAAAGTGCCGCCACTGCACATTTGAAGAGCCAATGCCGTCGGCTAGGTTAAATTGCCATGTTTTTAATAATCGTTACATTCTATATAATCAGATGCAACATACCCGGACCAGCCTGTTCTGTTGCTACTAACAAGGATCCACGTATATCCGTCAGCATCAACATGTTTTTTGGGTGTACCTTCATAAAGATACTCTCCCTTATATAGAAGCATAAGTACCTCACCGGACAACGAGGGAGTTCTGCGCATTCTTACATTGTCTTCCGTAACTACCCAAAGAGCTGTTCTGCGAGCTGAGGAAGATGCTTCTTCGTTTGTGTCTTCCTCAGTAAATTCTTCAGAATACTCAGTTGTGTTATCGAAAATGTCTGTGGTTTCTTCGGCAGATGCACAAACCGTTATGGACGAAAACGCAATAGAAGTAGCCGCCAAAATTGCAAATAGTGATTTTGCCTCTATTATATAAATCTGTTTAAGAAAGCGATTTACTATGCCTTATTTATCATCTTTATAAACTTTGGCAGTTTTAGCCAAATCGTACAGTTCGTTTTTGGAAGTTTCTCCATACAACTCTAATATGTAGTCTCCATTATCCCATACGATATTAGTATAATTATAATCCTGTGAACTATAAGCCAAGCACAATCCATAATGTTCATTTACCTTTATTTCCTCAAAGTTTTGACTTTCTGTATCATAATGAGAAGAACCATATTCTGTTTTAACCCACTGATTAAATGAAATGCTCTGATTTGTTACCTTATTAAGATAACTAATATGCTCGAAAAAAGGAGTTGAATCAGTTCCTGATACTTCATAGCCATCAGGTAAGCAAGGTAAATAATACTTATCTTCAATAGTTGCTGGGCAGTTTTCGGTATTGATCACAAAAAGTTCTGTGTTATCAGCGTTTACTTTTCCATAAAAATTCTTAGATGTAAAATATGTGACGCCACACCCCGCAAGAGCAGCCAAGAAAATAACAGCGAATAGTACTATTATGTTCCTTTTCGAAAATCTGAAATGATAATGCGGCTTAGAACCTATGTACGGTTTTAGCTTGCAATCGTTTCTCTCAAGCAGCTTAAAAGCATATTTCATCTTACGCTCATGCTTTTTGGAGAAAACATGCTCCGGAGCATTTTCATACTTAGCCCATTCAAGCCTCGCTGATTCCTCCAGAATAGATTTCAGTACACTTTCACTCATGTCGTTTCCTTTCAATAAAAGACCTGATGGATTTTCTGGCAATATACAGCCGCTGGTTAACTACTGCTTTGGATACCCCGAGCGTTTCTGCGGTTTCTGAAATTGAAAGCTCCGACAAACAGGTAAGGATCAAAACATTGCGCTGAAGTTCCGACAGATCATTTATGAAATCAAGCAGTTCCTCGTGTGAAATCTTTTCTAAAAGAGAGTTTTCTAGAAATTCAGGATCCGATCGATAAATCAGATCTTCAGGGAGTTCTTCCAGTTGATGTTTGGTTTTCTTGTTATACATATCAATTGACACATTCCTTATAATGGCGCTTACGAAATATATGCGTCCATCACCTGAAAGCGAAAAAAACTTATCTGGATCAACTGCGATCCTGAGAAAAGCTTCCTGTATTGCCTCCTCGGAATCCTGAGGATTATGTAAATGCTCATAGGCAATAGCATAAAATCTGTTCTTGTTCTTCTGGTAGAAATCAGAAATAATGGTCCGTTGCTCATCGGTTTGAAGTACGGCTAAAGCGGCAGTAATCATAATATGACCTCAATTTTATTTTATAAGAATAGTATATCACATTTATGGTAAAAGCGCAAGTCGTGTCAAAGAGGGAGTACATTTTTCATCATAGCGACACATTTTTCTGCCATCCATTATCTTTTTGCTACTGAAATCAATGTAATAATCCAATGAAATTATAATCAAGGGGGGATTCTGAATAATTAGAATATCCCCAATTTTATATAAATGTATGAATTGCTCATATTCCGAATCTCCCTGCTTGCTTCGCAATGAGAAACGCTCCCTTTAGCTATTCTGACATAACAAGTTTCATTCATGTTAAGGAAACTAAACAAATTAAGAATGGAATTTACCCTAAAATTTGAATGGCAGATCACTTTTACGCAATCTGCCATTCAAGGGAAATACAACAAGTTACTTCTTAAAATCCTTGATGTTCTCCGGCACCTTTGACTAATACAATGATTAGTAATTAGGAGTCATACAATATCTTGAAGAACCGTTTCCTAAAGCAACCCAGCGTCCGTTATGTGTTCCAGAAGATATTTTCCCGAATATGTAGTTTCCGCTTAAAGCGGTATCACTTATAGTAAATGTAGTGCCATTAGCAATTGTGCCGTAACTTGTAGAAGAAGTAGAAGCGGAACCACGAATTGTCAAAGGTCCATCAATCACCATCCAGGTGCTGCTTAAATCAGTCGCGTAAACTTCTCCAGCAATAGTTCCGATTGCAATCCATCGTCCGCTATGTGTTCCTGAAGAAATCTTTCCGAAGATATAGCTCCCTTCGACTTGAATATTAGTAATTGAAACAGATGTGCCATTTGTCAGAGTTCCATACGAAGTGGACGAGGTGCTTGCAGAGGCTCTAATTGTCAGAGGTCCATCAACGATTTTAAAACTTTTGGTAGCCGCAGGATTAACGCCATGTAAATACGGCATAGGATCAATACGAACGTTACTAGAGTTATATACCTCAAAGTGGAGATGTGGTCCGGATGAAGCTCCTGTTGTACCAACTTTGCCTATAATCGCCCCTTGCTTAACAGTACCCGAAACGGATGATTCATTTTGCATATGTGCGTACAATGTGCTTAATCCATTGTTGTGTGCTATTTTAACCCAATATCCCCAGCCTGTGGCAGAATATCCCTTTGTAACCGTTCCTGCTCTGACGGCAAGTATATTCGTTCCATTTATCCCGCTCCAACTGACATCTATGCCGTTATGCTGATTATTGCGCCATGTACCACTACCGTCTAACTGACACTTGATACAGCCGCTATATGGTGAGCAATAAAATAGACAGTTAATGTGAGTGTGCAAGTTCATATCGCTTAAAGGTAATATAAAACCATGAAGATTACGCTCGGACTTTGATTCTTTACTTGAATCCAAAGCGCTAGATTT
>HF989477.1:15902-19173 GCA_000432175.1 Eubacterium sp. CAG:786 | reverse complement strand
TGCACCTCGATGATACCAAGCTGCTGCGCGATCTTCTCTGCCGCCGATTTTCCGTCGCCGGTGAGCATGACGACATTCTTTATGCCGCACTTTTTCATCAGCCCAACAGCCCTTGCAGCTTCTGCACGGGGCGGGTCGTTTATGCAGAGAACTCCGGCAAGGCTTCCACCCACTGCCAGATAAATGACAGAGGAAGCGCCTGCATTCTCGTCGATTTTTGCCTGCTGTTCGCTGGTGATCGTAACGCCCTCGTCCTCGCAGACGAAATGACGGCTGCCGATGACAGCGCGCTCCCCGCGGAGAGTTGTCGCAATTCCGTGGGCAACTATGTAGTTGACTTCCGCATGTTCCTCAGCGTGGACTACTCCGCGCATTTCAGCGCCCTTGACTATCGCGCGCGCCATGCTGTGCGGAAAGTGCTCCTCGATGCATGCGGCAGTCCTGAGCACCTCTTCCTCGGCATACCCGTCGAAGGGAATGACCTTTTCAAGCACAGGCTCTGCATTCGTGAGCGTGCCCGTCTTGTCGAAAACGATGGTATCCGCAGAGGCAAAGGCTTCAAGGTACTTTCCGCCCTTGACCGTGATGTTGTGGTCTACAGCCTCACGCAGCGCTGAAATGACTGCGATAGGCGCCGAAAGCTTTATCGCGCAGGAATAATCCACCATCAGCAGCGAAACTGCCTTGGTGACATTTCCGGTGAACAGCAGCGTCAGCCCGAACCCAAGGAAGCTGAACGGAACGATACTGTCCGCGAGCCTTTCAGCACGGCTCTGAATGCCAGCTTTCAGGTTCTCGGAACTATCGATGAGTTCGATAATCTTCTGTATCTTCGTATCGGAGCTTATCGCCCTTACACGGACCACTACCGAGCCTTCCTCAACGACAGTCCCCGCGAATACGGTGGCGTTCACTGACTTCATCACAGCCAGCGGCTCACCGGTCATTGAAGCCTCGTTGATGTACGCCTCTCCACTGGTGATCTCACCGTCAACCGGTATCACGCTGCCGGTCCTTACACGTATCTGGTCGCCGACTTTAAGTTCGCTTATCGGAATAAGCACGTCCTCGTCACCGTTTGCAAGCCAAACCTTGTCCGCCTTTACTGCAAGGCTGGAGGTAAGCACCGCCTTTGTGCGGGCGTGTGTGTAATCCTCAAGCAGCGACGAAACTGAAAGCAGCAGCATTATCGTGGAAGCGGTCTTGTAATTGCGCTGGGCAATGCATGCGGTTATTGAAGCCGCGTCCAGCACCTCTACGGTAAGCTTTCCCTCTGACAGCACGGAAAGGCCCTTTAATATGTACTTTGCACAGTTGAAAACAGTCAGCGCAGCGCATACCGGCGCCGGAAGAAGCAGTTTCTTCACGTAATGTGTGACTACCAGCTTTGTGAGACCGTTCTTGAAATTCTCATCGATCTCGCGGGCCACGTTGTCCTCGGGTATCGGGGTGAGCGTCCTGAAATCCAGGCTCCCGATGAAATCTATCACCTCGCGCCTGCATTCCTTTTTGTAGTATATCAGCAGACCGCCGTTTGCTGAATGCACCTCGGCAGACAGAACAAAAGAGTTAGCCTCGGTTAACTTCTGTATACAGCTTTCAAGCTGCTTTTCAAAAGCGTAGCCACCAAAGCGGACTCTGATACGCCCGGGGTTATCTGATATGATACTGTAAAGCATCAGTTATCGCTCTCTTCGTTCAGACCAGCCTGCTCCTTTGCTTCATAGCAAAGATCCTGAGCCTCGTCCTTCATATTCTGGAATGCAGCCTTTGCGTCGCTGGTGAACTTCATTCCCTTTGCAAGACCTGTTACGGCAAGCTGTCTTGTTTTCTTGGCGGTAATTATCTTCTTGCCGACGATGACGCCAGCTGCGCCTGCTGCTACCAGCCAGAATTTTTCGTTTTTAAAGATGTTTTTCATATTGTTGTCCTCCTGTATTTTGCTTACAGAGCATGTTCAAACTCTGTTAAATAGATTATATCCCTTTTACCCGAAAATGTCAAGGGAAAATTTACTGTTACCCGATAGTTAACTTTTTATTGACAAACTTCTAAAACTGTGTTATAATCTAAAACAGTGCTGAAAAAGCACTTATTATTCTGATCAATGATTAGCCATAACTAACTTTGCGCTTATATGGACAGCCTAAAGCCATATAACAGCAGCAAATGGTTAGTCTGCATTAACATCAGGAGGAACCAATGACATCTGCGGAACTAAAATATCTCATCGCGATAAGCAAACTATACGACGGAACAAAGGGCATAAAACTGACCGACGTCGCCGACAAAACAGGCGTATCAAAGGTAAGCGTTTTCAAGGCTGTGGAACGCCTGGAGCAGGAAGGCTGCATACAGCGCGACGCTAAAAACAAGGTGATAATCACGCGATACGGCTATGAACAGCTTGAAAAATACAACATACTCATCAGGTGGCTGAGCGGACACCTTGAAAGGAACTGCAAAGTCCCCGCGGACATTGCAGAACACGACGCGACCGGCGCCATATGCGCATTCAGCGAGGAAAGCATAAACGCGCTGACGCAGTTCATCACAATGCAAAAGGAGAACGGGCATGATAGATAAGCAGCTTCTGAAGCTTCTCGGAGGGAGCAGAAAATACATATTTTACACAGTTGGTTCCATGACGCTGGGACTTCTCGCAAATCTCACGATAACGGCAAGCATATGCTATGCCATTTACCTGCTGACGACCGGCGCGGAAGCTTCCGCGTACCTGGTGCCTGCAATATCCGGGGTCATCGGCGCCGCAGTCCGCTATGCCGCAACAAGGCTGACCGGCTACCTGAAAGACCTGCTCGGTAGAAAAGCCAAAAAGGACCTGCGCGGAAAGACTTACGACAAGATAGTGCGCCTGGGTGTGAAAAGCACGGACGGCATGAGCATCGCTGGTCTGACCCAGGTTGCAATGGAGGGCATCGAGCAGCTGGACCTCTACTATTCGTCGTATATCCCGCAGTTTTTCTTTGCCATGCTGGCGCCTTTCCTGCTGTTTTTCGTGACTGTCGGTATCGACTGGCGGGTGGCTGTCGTGCTTTTGTGCTGTGTTCCGCTGATACCTGCGTCAATTATCGCGGTGTCGAAATACGCCAAGAAGATATTCGCGAAATACTGGGGAAAGTACACATCAATGGGCGACAGCTTCCTCGACAGCGTTCAGGGACTGCGCGAACTGAAAATATTCCGCGCCGACGCAGCTCAGCATGACAAAATGAAACAGAATGCCGAGGAATTCCGCAAAACAACGATG
>HF989477.1:13885-15825 GCA_000432175.1 Eubacterium sp. CAG:786 | reverse complement strand
GACGTCGTCGCATACGGCGGCGCGGGGCTTGGCATCGCGTTTGCAGTCAACGACGCCGCTCACAATGGATTACCCCCGGTTTCCGCGCTGTTCCTGATACTGGTCGCTGTGGAATTCTTCCTGCCGCTGCGTGCGTTTGGTTCAGCGTTCCATGTGGCAATGAACGGAGCAAGCGCCGGGAAAAAGATTCTCTCCATGCTAGGGCAGCCCGACCCGGTATGGGGCGGCGAAATTCCCGACAACGCCGGGCTGCAGCTTGACAACGTGACTTTCAGCTACGACGGCGGGCGTGAAGTCCTGAAAAGCGTGTGCATGGACTTCCCACAAAGAGGAATGACCGCGATAGTCGGCGAAAGCGGCTGCGGAAAATCCACGGTAGTCGGGCTGCTGACAGGGGCGCTCCGTCCGGCCTCCGGAACCGTCAGCGCTGGTGGAAAGGAACTCGGCAGCCTTTCACGCGAAGCGTATTACTCAAAGCTTGCGGTAGTCAGCTGCAACACGTATATCTTTAACACTACGGTCCGCGGGAACTTCCGGCTGGCGAAAAAGGACGTCACCGACGAAGAAATGATGACCGCGCTCGAAAAGGTGAATCTCGCTGATTTCATTCGCGAAAACGGCGGTTTTGACCGTGAAATAACCGAGGACGCAGCAAACATCTCCGGTGGGCAGAAGCAGCGCCTTGCCCTTGCGGTAAACCTGGTCGCGGACAAGGATATCTACATTTTCGACGAAGCGACAAGCAACATCGATATCGAAAGCGAAGCCGTGATAATGCAGAACATAAAATCACTCTCGGCCAGCAAAAACGTTATTGTCATCTCCCACCGTCTGGAGAACATCGTTCCCGCTGACCTGATATATTACATGGAAAACGGCGTGGTGCGCAGTCATGGCACCCACGGCGAACTTATGAAGCTGCCGGGTGGTTATTCCACGCTGTACACGGCGCAGAAGGAACTCGAAAACGGCTACACGGAGGTGGAATAATGGAAAAGGCAATACGACGCAGCGGCGCAAAGATAATGGCAAGCCTTGTCATGCTCCTCGGCAGCCTAGTGTACATAATGATACTCGCGGTGATAAACGGTTCCCTCGGATTTGTATGCGCAATGGGGGTTACGCTTTTCGGCGCAGTAGGGGTAGCTAAAGTGCTCGGTGAAACTATCGCGCTTTCCTACGGGTGGATAATCGCGCTTGCTATAGGCTGCGGCGTTCTTCGCGGATTGCTGCGCTATCTTGAGCAGTACAGCAATCACTACATCGCATTCCGGC
Source organism: Eubacterium sp. CAG:786 (assembly GCA_000432175.1). GTDB lineage: Bacteria > Bacillota > Clostridia > Oscillospirales > Ruminococcaceae > CAG-115. The sequence goes on along the minus strand of HF989477.1, from coordinate 14,550 downwards.
TGCTGGCAGTGCTGCGCGACAAGATTTTCGGCGCGCTGCGCACACTCTGCCCCGCAAAGCTCGAAAGCAAGAAAAAAGGCTCCATAATCGCAATGATAACCTCCGATATTGAAACGCTCGAGGTGTTCTACGCGCACACCATTTCCCCCATCTGCATTGCGGTGATAGTTTCGCTTGCAGTGTTCATCTTTGTGGGGAATGTCTCGCACTGGTACATCGCGCTGGCAGCGCTCGTGGGTTACATTATGGTGGGAATTGTACTGCCGTTTGTTTCCTCCGCAAGGATGAAAGCCTCAGGTGTGAGATACCGCGCGGAATTTGCGGCGTTCAACGCGTTCTTCCTCGACAGCATAAAGGGAATAAAGGACATCGTGCTGAACAACGCCGGTGAAAGCCGCAAAGCAGAAGTTGACCGCCGTTCAGACGAACTCCTCGCAGAAACAAAAAAGATGAAGAACGACACCGCAAGGGCGTTTTCCGCAACTGAACTCACCGTTTCCGCGATAATCATTGCCGCGCTCGTTATCGGCATAGTCCTTGTGAACTGCGGCATGCTTTCCATCGGCAGAATGATAATCGGAATTACCGCGGTGTTCGGCTCGTTTGGTCCTGTAATTGCAGTTTCTGCCCTCCCCGGGAATCTCACCCAGACCTTTGCCAGCGGC
>HF989477.1:8669-13808 GCA_000432175.1 Eubacterium sp. CAG:786 | reverse complement strand
GGAAAACGGCAGTGAATTCACATTTGAAAGGCTCGATGTTGACGACCTGTCATTCTCATACGACGGGGAAACGCAGGTGCTTTCAGACATCTGCATGCATGCGCAGAAAGGCGAAATAATCGGAATAGTCGGAGAAAGCGGCTGCGGAAAATCCACGTTCCTGAAGCTTCTTCTGCGGTTCTGGCAGAAAGACGGCGGCTCGATATGCTACAACGGAACGGATATAGACGCCATCAGCGAACCCAGCCTGCTTGAGAATGTGACTATGGTCAGCCAGACGACTTATCTCTTTGACGAAACCATAGAGGACAACCTGCGCATTGCGAAGCCCGGGGCTTCACAGGAGGAGATCGAAAATGCCTGCCGAATGGCTTCAATACACGATTTCATAGCGTCGCTCCCGGAGGGCTACAAGACCAGGGCAGGCGCGCTGGGCGACGACCTCTCGTCGGGAGAAAAGCAGCGGCTGGGGCTTGCGCGTGCATTCCTGCGCGGAAGCGGGCTGATACTTCTCGACGAGCCAACCAGCAATGTTGACAGCATAAACGAGGGGATTATCCTCAAAGCGCTCAGACAGCAGAAACGCAGCAAGAGCATAATCCTGGTTTCGCACCGGGAAAGCACGATGGCGGTAGCAGACCGTGTCTACCGCGTAGAGAAAGGACGCATGCATGAATGCCGATAAGAAACGCGAGCGCGAAAAGAAAACAGTAGCGCTGATGATACGACTGTACTGCCGTAAGAAACACGGAACCAAAACCGCGCTCTGCCCCGAATGCCAGGCTCTTGCGGAATATTCCGCGATGAGAAGCGACAAGTGCCCGTTCATGGAAAGCAAGACATTCTGCTCAAACTGCAAAATCCACTGCTACAAGCCCGACATGCGGGGAAAAATACGCGAAGTCATGCGGTTCTCCGGCCCGCGAATGATAATATGCCACCCGATAATGGCGATCAGGCACGTCGTCGAAAGCAAGAAAGAAAAACGCAGATTGGAGAAAACAACATGAAGAAAATCATTATGGTGATCGTCGGCTGTATCGGCGTAGGATTAGGCGCGCTCGGAGCAGTTCTGCCGATACTTCCGGCGTTCCCGTTCCTGCTGCTGGCAGCGGTATGCTTCGCCAAAAGTTCCGAAAGGCTTGACCGCTGGTTCAGGGGAACAAAGCTCTACAAAAACGACCTCGAAAGCTTCGTAAAGGGTCAGGGAATGACGCGTAAAACCAAGATCAAGGTGATGATAACCGTTACCCTGCTGATGTCGATAGGTTTCGCAATAATGTTCTCAAAGGAAATATACGTTCCTTGCATTATACTGGGCGGCGTGTGGCTGTTCCACATCATTTATTTTGCGTTTTTCGTAAAGACGCATCGTCCGCAGGAAAATACGGAAGAATAGCACCAAAGGGGAAATCGCTGGATTTCCCCTTTAAGTTTATTTATAGTACTGCGCCTGCGCCGCGAACATCTCAGCATATATTCCGCCGGGTCTGCCGCACAGTTCATCATGCGTGCCGTATTCCGCGATCCTGCCATCGGAAAACACCGCTATCCTGTCGCAGAATTTGCAGCTCGAAAGCCGGTGTGAAATATAGATCGCGGTTTTGCCGCCCACAAGTTCGTTGAACTGACGGTATATTTCGTATTCCGCTACAGGGTCAAGGGCTGCCGTGGGCTCGTCGAGAACCACCATCGGGGCGTTCTTATGAAGCGCCCGCGCGATCGCAAGCTTCTGCTGTTCACCACCGGAGGGTTCTATGCCATTCTCATCAAACGGCTTGAACAGAAGCGTATCCGCTCCCTTTCCGAGGGAATTCACCCTATCGGCAAGCCCCACCTTTTCAAGCAGCGCTGAAAGCTCGTCGTCCGAAATGTTCCCGCAGGCAGAAATGTTATCCCTTATCGAAAATGCAAACAGCATGAAATCCTGAAAGACCGGCGCGAAGAGCTTCATGTATTCAGCGATGTCGTATTCCTTTATGTTAACGCCGTCCAGCAGAATCTCTCCGGCTGTCGGGTCGTAAAGCCGGCACAGCAGCTTGATGAACGTCGTTTTACCCGCGCCGTTAAGACCCACGACTGAAAGGTGCTCTCCCTGCCGGAGGGTGATATCCACCCCGTCAAGCACCTTCACGTCCGTGTGCGGGTAGGTGAAGCACACATTCCGGAATTCCACAGTGTGCCCTCCCCTGCTGACGTGACGCGTCCCGCTGTGTATCGCAGACGGGTAGCGCATGAATTTCACGTACTCATAAGCGTAATTAGTGCGCTTGACCAGCTCCTGAATATTCCGGAGCAGGCTCTCCATGGAATTCGTGAATGTTTCCCCGGAGGAAAGCATCTGTGAAAACACCCCGAGCGTCATTCTTCCGGTGATGACCATTACCCCGAGCATAAGGTATGTGAGAAATCCCCGAAGCGCATTCGCAGGGACTTTCATCAGCTGAAACGGAAGCTGTCTTTTCGCAATGGAGCCCCATTGTCCGCAGCTTTCACGGGTGTATTCAGTCCACTTGCCGAGAATCATGCCCTTTGCGTTGTAAAGACGGATATCCTTTCCATAGCGGAAATCCGTTATTTCCCAGCCGAGATAGCTGAATACGCGGTTGACCTTTGATAGCTTCTTGTATCCGTCAATTTCAATATCGCTGACCTTTTTGTTGGAAAACACGCTGACTGCCAGCACAACAGCGATTATCGGCAGAAGAAGCGGCGCGTTGATCACTATCAGCGCGACAACTCCGGCTATAACGGAAACATTTATGACTATCGCAAAAAACGGCGTTATTATGCCGGTGAACCCTCCGGAATACCACGTCATTCCCTCGCGGGCTTTCTGCAGCAGGTCGAGTGCGTTTTTGTCCTCGGTCAGCTGAAAATCAAGCTCCATGGTACGTCGGCTGAGCTTTTCGGTGAAGTAATTTTCAAACATGTCAGAGTACTTTTCAAGCTGAATGTCCACCGTCGATATCCCCGCGGAAATCAGCCGCTCGCCTCCCACAAGTATCGCTGCGTAAACCAGCAGACGCGTTATGCTGCGCTCCCCGCACAGTTCGTTTATGATCAGCGGGAGCATGAGTATATTTATGAACGGATCAATTATCGTTAGCAGCACATTTGCCCCACCCAGGAAAAAGTACCCCTTGTATTTCTTCCAGGCTTCGGGTACGAAAAACGCGAGCACCTCATGAACATGTGACTTTTCCTTATTCCGCTGCATTCGCGCACCCCTCCTTGTAATACTGAGCCTGTATCTCAAACATTTTTGCGTACTCGCCGCCCTTTGCCAGCAGTTCCTCATGCGTGCCGTATTCCACCAGTTCACCGCCGATGAACATCGCCACCTTGTCGCAGAACCTTGTAGACGAAAGCCGGTGCGAGATATAAACGGCGGATTTGTCCTGTATCATTCCGTCAAAGCTGCGGTAAAGTTCGTATTCTGCGAGAGGGTCGAGGGCTGCCGTCGGCTCGTCGAGAACCACCACAGGAGCGTTCTTGTACAGCGCCCGTGCAAGCGCAAGCTTCTGTTTTTCGCCGCCCGAGAGGTCAACACCGTCGTCGTACAGTACTTTAAGCAGCTGCGTATCCACGCCGTCTGGCAGGCTTTTCAGCTTTTCGCCAAGACCCGAGCGTTCAAGGCATTTCTGTGCTAAATTTCTGTCGGTGCTTTCAGGGGGAAGCATGGAAACATTCTCGCTCATCGGGAACGCGAAAAGCTTCACGTCCTGAAATACCGGTGAGAACAGCCTGTAATAATCGCTGCGCCGGAACTTCCGGATGTCGGTTCCGTTGAGCAGTATTTCACCCTCAGTCGGGTCGTACAGCCGCAGAAGCAGCTTTATGAGCGTGGTTTTTCCAGCGCCGTTCATGCCGACTATCGCAAGGCGCCTGCCCGCTTCAAGGGTCAGGTTCAGGTCTTTGAGCGCGTAATCCTCAGCGCCCTTGTAACGGTAGGAAACGTGCCTGAATTCAAATGTGAGCCTGCCCTCCGGCAGCGGAAGCCCGGTTTCATATTTCTCTGCCGTATCGAGGAACGACCGGAAATCGTCGGTTTCCATAGAAGTTTTTCTGAACCCGCCAAGCGAATTCAGAAACTCAGTCAGCGTCGCGGAAAAAGTCCCTGAAAGCCCGAGATAAAGCGTGAAATCGCCGATGGACATATTCTGCCCCACAACGCAGAAAATCAGCACGCCGTAAATAGCGGCGTTGGAAACAATGCTCATCGCATGCGAAAAAAAGCTGTTGCCGAGCCATAAGTTACGGCTGTGGAAAAACCGCTCCCGCTTTTCGTCAAGTATCCCGTGCTGCTTGCCGGCAAGCGCTTCTTTCATGTCGAAGAGCCGGATATCCTTTGCATAGTCGAAATCCTGGGTCACACGCTCCATATAGTTTATTTTTCGCCATGTCGGAGCGAGGACGTCCCAGACTTCCTTCTTATCGCGCTTCACCGTGTGCCTGAAAAACAGGAACTGCGCAAACGACATCGCCGCGATGACAAGTATCAGCCGCCAGTCAAGCACCACGACCGCCGTAAAAGTCACCGCCATAACAAGCGCCTGCTGTACGATTTTGTACATTCCGCGCATAAGCCCTTCAATGCCGACGTCGTTGCCGGCGCAGGCATTCGTGGCTTTCTGATATGCATCCAGCATGTCGGGGGCCTCAAGGCTCTGGTAATCCATGCCGAGGGCTTTCGCGTTCTTTTCGGTTATCACCGACATTCTGGCAAAAACAAGACCAAACCAGATTTTGTTGTTGCATATTGTGTTAAGTCCAGCAGCAGTGATCTCTATCGCTGCCGCAATGCACAGCAGTGGTATCAGCGGTGCGCAGTCGCCGGTTTCTGCCTGCTTCTGGACTAAATCTATAACGTACTTGCCGATATAGCTCCACAGAAAGCTCATCAGTGCCCCAGTGATCACCCCGGCTGCCATCATCGGCAGCACTTTCGGGGAATACCTGCGGACAACGCCCAGCGCATAGCCGCAGTTGCTCAGAATTCCATATTCCCGGTGGAGCGAATTACTTTCCGGCTTTATCTTTTTCATCTTTACGCTCCTTGTAGGTGTCATTCTTCATGTACGGGGAATTGCGCTGATTTGTCCCGAAATTGAACGAACCCGGACGGTTCAGCAGAGT
>HF989477.1:4105-8651 GCA_000432175.1 Eubacterium sp. CAG:786 | reverse complement strand
GGTTCAGCAGAGTTTTCACAAACGTCAGGAACAACGGAAATGTGCAGCCTGCCAGGTATTGATAGATTTTTTCAGTCTGTTCGCCTCCGTCAAGCGTGGCTTCCCATATAAAGTGGAATTCCAGCAGGCCGTCGATTATCTTACGTGCGTTTTCAGGGCTTATCCCGAGTTCCTTTTCGATGGTCTGCGCGCGGAAGAACATCATCGTGCTCCTGCCTGCAAGGTAATACATTGCCCGCAGCGCATTCGGCACAGCGAGAAATCTGAACAGCTTCACCATGTTTTCGTCATAGCGCAGCGGACCGTCCAGACCGTTCTTCGGCTCCGGCATAAGGAAAAAGTACTGCAGGTTTGCATTCAGCCTCATCTGAAGCACCCCGGTCTCAAGCGTTACCTGGCTGTATGTCGGGCATTCCCCCTCATTGTTAAGAATCGATTCGGAAATCGGCCAATAATCGTCGGAGCCGCACATTCCCATCAGCACCGCGCGGCAGGTGTTATAAGCGTCTGCCATGATTTCCTTACCTTTGACGTCGGGGTCGAATGCCTGCACATTGAAATGGTCAATGACCTGCTGGTAAAAGCTCTTTTCCGGAGCGGGTTCCCTGCCGAAAAGTTCGTCGATGGTGACTCCAAGTACGTCCGCTATCGCGGGTATCAGCTGCGTGTCGGGGTAGCTCTGCCCCTCCCATTTGGATACCGCCTGCGGGGATACTCCCACAGCGTCCGCAAGCTGTTCCTGGGTGAGCCCCTTTTCACGACGGATACGCCTGAGCGAGGCGTTAAACTGATTTTCCATTGCCGTCATCTCCTTTCGTTGCATACAGTATATCACAATCTCTGGTAGTATTCAAGCCAATTATAATTGTGCCATTCAAATTATAGTTGATAGAATTCTGTAAATTCAACCGTAGATTTATAAACGACTTTAACTCAGAAATATTGTTTATATGTGCTACTGATGAGGTATAACTATTTTCTCAGGAATCTATTTGGTAGCACAATTTCCACCAACACACGATTACATCGGTCAGTACAACGTCGGCGACGATGAAACAGGCAAATTCAACCACTTCTTCCGCGACGACGGCATGAACGCAACATATCACATTGAATTGCGCTATGGCAGCGACCTTGATGAACTCCAAGTGATCTTCTCCATAAAATCAAAGGGCTGCCATATGCGACAGCCCTTTGATTCATCAGCGTATCTCAAAACCATATCCACCCTCGACCGGAATATTTTCTGAGTCGATGCTGTCTATGCACCCCCAGGAATGTTCATCAAGAGCACGTATAACAGCCGCGATATCAGCCGGATAACCCTCCGCTTCCATCTCAACCGTGCCGTCGCTGCAGTTTCTCACCCAGCCGGTCACGCCGCGGTTTTTAGCGCTGTAGCAGGCTTTGTACCGAAATCCTACCCCCTGCACATTTCCGTGAAAAACATAGTGTATGCGTATTTTTTCCGTGTTCATGGTTTACCTCTCTATTAATAAATCAGCAGTTTGCGCAACTCTGAAACCATTCCAGATTTAAAACAGATCCAGCATGCTGTCCAGATATATTTCTTCCCTGACATTCAGCTGATACTCCGGCTTGGTCATGTAATATAGCAAAAACTCCAGAACTACCGCGCTGCCGAGCCCTCTTCCCTCGATTTTGAAATTGGAAAAGCCCATTGGCAGATATACATTCCGGATATCGTTTACGCTGATAAATCCCGGATTTTTCATTGCTTCAGAAAAACGATAGCCATTGCCGGCATTCGGGGCTTTACAGCGATGTTCAGGGCAGTTTTCCCCGAGATTTTTACGGCTGACATTTTCGTAACAGTTCTTTCTGTCCATGCAGCCAAACCAGCAGCATTCATTACACAGGAATTCCACCTTGTTTTTCTGTGACGCGGACAGTGAATTCAGCTTGTCGAATGCCTTGTTCAGCCGGAAATCCGGCACAACAAAGCTGAAATCTTCACGCTCGAGCTCATGCACAAACTGACGGAAATCAGTCAGCACCTTGGTGGTGGAAGACACAAAATAAAACTCCGGATAGCGCTTTTTCAAATACTCCAGCAGTATATCCGAATGGATTATTACGCCGTTCCGCAGCTCTTTACTTTCGCCGAACAGCGCGCATAGTGCATTGCATTTTCTGTCGGACAGGTGTTCCGCGCAAAGCAGTGAATTGCTGAACGTCAGCCGCGACGAAACGCCGTATTCCTGCATGAGCTTCAGGACTTCACGCGGCTCATGCTCTCCAAAACCTACGCGACCGCCTCCCCAGACGCAATCCGCAGGAGCGCCATACACAGATCCAATCTCACACCAGTCGTAAAAGTATTCCCTGTGCCCCCGGAAAAGCGGCAGGAAAACGCTGTACAGATCATAGAACTCAAACAGACCGGGAAGATGGTAGTATGCGGTGCGTTTTTCCATATTTCCTGCCACCTTTCAAAAAAGCTATGCGTTTGATATAACTTGCCGATATTCAGGGAGTTCACCGGAGATGAACATATATGCCAGATTTATTATATCACACGACCCGCTAAAAGTCAAACTTTGACTGTATTAATGAAGTCGCGGACTGTACAAAACGGATATTCCGTGCTATAATAAATGCAAGGGGTTTAAACAAACGCAGAATTTACTCTGAATTAAACGTATTAAGGAGATCTTGCTATGAAAGAAATACGATGGGCAGTACTTGGCACTGGGGTCATCGCAAATGAAATGGCAGCCGCATTAAAGAAAAACGGCAAAAACATATGCGCCGTCGGCAACAGGACGCATTCAAAGGCAGTTGCATTTGCTGAAAAATACGGAATACAGAAGGTTTATGACAATTTCAATGAAATGTTTTCAGACCCAGATATTGACGCTATCTATATCACCACGCCGCACAACACGCACATCGGATTCATGAAAAAAGCGATTGCAAACGGCAAGCACGTTCTGGTGGAAAAATCCATCACGCTGAACAGCAGCGAACTTTCAGAAGCAATGGCGCTCGCGAATGAAAAGGGCGTTGTTATCGGCGAGGCAATGACGATATACCACATGCCGATATACAAGGAACTCCGAAAGCTGCTTGACTCCGGTAAACTCGGAAAGGTAAACCTGATAACAATGAACTTCGGCAGCTTCAAGGATTACGACATGAGCAACAGGTTCTTCAACAGGGAACTTGCGGGCGGCGCCATGCTGGATATTGGAGTTTACGCGCTGTCATTCATCAGATTTTTCATGAGCGAAAAACCGTCAAATCTTCTTTCGCAGGTAAAGAACGCACCTACCGGCGTTGACGAGCAGGCTGGTCTGCTTCTTATGAACGATGCTGGGCAGATGGCTTCGGTCATGCTTTCGCTGCACTCAAAGCAGCCGAAAAGGGGCATGGTCTCCTGCGAAAACGCCTATATTGAGATAATGGAATACCCAAGAGCCTGGGAAGCTTCAGTAACATACACTGATTCAGGAAAAACCGAGGTTATCAGGGCAGGTGAAAATGCTGACGCGCTCGCTTACGAGCTTCATGACATGGAAATGGCGATAAACGGCGACGCCGAATGCATGCGCCTTGATTACACCCGCGACGTTATGGAAATGATGACGGAATTCAGGAATTCCTGGGGACTAAGGTACCCGGAAGAAGAATAACCACTGCTCGTATAATTCAGACGCTGTGAAACAAAAATGGCGCGGAAATTTGATATTCTCGCGACATTATGCACTTGAGGAACATAAAAGGTGCAGGGAGTAAATCACCTGCGCCTTTTTTTCAAAACTCGATCATTCCATCACCGACAGACAGTTCAGCCGAATGAAACGGTATCACCCTGCGGAATTTGTTTTGCTTTACAAGCTCCGTGAATTCATCGTGATTCTGGTGTACCGGATATCTCAGGAACTTCATTTTTCCTGATTTTATCAGCCTTTCGCTGGCTGTATCCGGCTCGGGGGTCCCGGTCATTATCGCAGCGCCGCCACTTGCGAGAATGCTCTCCGTTATATTCTGCGAATAGCTGCTGCGCCGCTGCGGGTCGCTCAGAAACAGTATATCGCAGGCAGTCCCGGAAGTATACAGTCTGGCATACAGTGTTTTATTCATGAACCAGCGGCGTTCATAAAGTTCGTTCATCTGGCTCATGAAGCAATCATCTCCGCAGCACGTCATTTCCGGGAACTTCTCGTTGAACAGCCGCAGCAGATCGATTCCCCTGCCGTATTTCGGCACCGGAAATATTATCGTTCTGTGCTGTTCCTTCATCTCGGAAACAGCGGAGGTCAAATCGCTGCAGCATTCCGAAAAGCTGCGGCTGTCGCGTCCGTATGCGCAGTCTATCACCGCAATGTCGGCGGTTCTGTCGCATATAGGGTCGCAGTGGTACATCAGGGAATTTTCAGTGTAATCACCGGAAAACAGCAGTTTCTTTCCCGCAATGTGAAACTCATACCACACCGCGCCCTGACAATGCCCGCTCCTGCCATGGGCAAACTTTATCCCGCCTATCTCACCGTGCAGTTTTTTCAGCGCGACTGAGTACTTC
>HF989477.1:0-4037 GCA_000432175.1 Eubacterium sp. CAG:786 | reverse complement strand
GCCGCGACGATAACGCCGGAAAATCCGCGCTCGTACAGCCACGGGAGCGCCCCGGTGTGGTCGGCGTGGGAATGCGTCAGAAACACGTATTCCAGCCGCTTTATCTCGTTTTCCGTCAGGTTCGGGAACGGCTTGTCAGCCCCTGCCATAATCCCACAGTCAACCAGAAACGGCGCGGTGTAGTCCACAAAAAAGCAGTTTCTGCCATGTTCGCCGCAGCCGCCAGCTATTTTCAAATTCATATCAGCGCTCCTTTTGTCTGTCAATAGATCCGTTTAAGATAAGCAGTGCAGTCGTGGTGAAAAGCACGCACAGCACCGCCATCGCCATGCCGACCGACACGCTCCCCTGCTCGAATTCCCGCACGATATATGTGGAAACCACCAGCGTATTAGGGGGCGCGATAAGACTTGCCGCAACCAGCTCGCGGAATGCGATTATGAACGTCATGGTCCACCCGGCAAACACGCCTTTCATGACGAGCGGCAATGTCACGCGCCGGAAGATATACCCCGGTCTTCCACCGAATACCCGGGCTGCCGCTTCAAGGCTGCCGGAAATCTGCGTGAACGACGATGTAACATACTGTATCGTGTACGGCAGGAACAGCACCACATACGCAAGTATCATTATCCCGAGCGTGTTGTACAGCGGAATTACGTTGTAAATCCGGTTCCAGAACAGCATTATTCCTATCACGAGGACGATCCCCGGGAGCATTTCCGGCAGAAGCCCGACGACCTCCACCACTTTTCCCAGCTTTGAGCGGATTTACGCACCGCTATCACGATGAGCGTTCCGAGAACAGCGCATATGGTCGCGGCGCTTACTGCGAAAATAAGACTGTTTCCAAGCGCGCGTATTCCCTTTTCATTTTCGGTGAACAGGTCGATGTAATGCTGGAACGTGAAATTCCCCGGTCGGAAGCCATAACTGCGCAGATCAATCAGCGATGTGGAGATCACCGAGAAATACGGAATTCCCACCGAAAGCAGAAGAACAACTGCAATATACGCCCAGCCGAGTATCTTTGCCGGCGTGCGCAGCTTTAATTCCGTAAAACGGCTGCCCTTTCCGCTAACGAACTGTGTTTCCGGGCTGGAATAGATATTCTCAGGGGAAGCATACTGCTCGACTGTTCCACCGTTCAGCACCGCAATTTTATCGCTCATGCTCATTGCTTCCGCCTGGTCGTGGGTGACGAAAATCGATGTGATACCCAGTCGGGAAATGAGTTCCTTCAGTTCCACACGCATTTCTTCATACAGAAGTGCGTCAAGCGCCGACAGCGGCTCGTCAAACAGAATGCACTGCGGTTCGATAACGATAGCCCTCGCGAATGCAACGCGCTGCTGCTGACCTCCTGAAAGCTGGTGCGGAAACCTTGAAGCGAACTCGTCCAGCTGCACCGCATGGAGCGCGTTCCGTACTTTATCATCAAGGTTTTTCGTGTTGTGAGCCGCGCGCAGCCCGAAAGCCACGTTTTCAAAAACGATCATGTGCGGCCACAGCGCAAAGTCCTGGAACACAAACCACAGGCCGCGCTTTTCCGGAGGGACGTTTATCTTCCTTTCGGAAGAAAACACTACCCTGTCGTCAAAGCAGATCTCGCCGGTATCCGGGGTTTCCAGCCCGGCGATCATGCGGAGAAGCGTGGTCTTTCCGCAGCCGGAAGGTCCCAGCAGGGTCGTGAAGCTGCCGCTTTCTATTGTAAGCGATGTGGTGAGTATTACTTTTTTCTCACCGAATGATTTTGTTATTCCTGTTAGCGTTATTTTCATCTGTTCCCTCGATTTGATTTATCTTGCTTTATTTTATCAAATCAAGTGTAAAGTGCGCTATCATGTTCAGATTATATTTGTGTAAAATATACCTGGTTTCACCTTAAAAAATTGCGGGGCGTAAATCTGGCATTATCAATTGTTTTCTTTCTGGGCATTGAAGTATGCTCAGATTTGGTTATAATAAAATACAAGAGAGCGCTCAGAACTATAATACCAGAAGGAGAACAACACTATGTCAGACAGACTTGAACTCAACAAAAACCTTGCCCAGATGCTCAAGGGCGGCGTAATAATGGACGTAACCACGCCGGAACAGGCAAAGATCGCAGAGGCTGCGGGTGCCTGCGCAGTTATGGCACTGGAGCGTATCCCTGCAGATATCCGCGCTGCCGGAGGCGTTTCCAGAATGAGCGACCCGAAGATGATAAAGGGCATTCAGGAAGCCGTTTCGATTCCGGTAATGGCAAAGTGCCGTATCGGTCATTTCGCAGAGGCGCAGATACTCCAGGCCATCGAGATCGACTACATCGACGAGAGCGAAGTGCTTTCCCCTGCCGACGATAAGTACCACATTGACAAGACCAGGTTCGATGTTCCGTTCGTATGCGGCGCAAAGGATCTTGGCGAGGCGCTGCGCCGTATAAACGAGGGTGCTTCCATGATACGCACTAAGGGCGAGCCTGGCACAGGCGACGTCGTTCAGGCAGTCCGCCACATGAGAATGATGCAGAGTGAGATACGCCGTATAGGTTCCATGTCCGAGGACGAACTGTTTGAGACAGCAAAGGCGCTTGCTGTACCGTATGAACTCGTTAAATACGTTCACGAGAACAAGAAGCTGCCGGTAGTCAATTTCGCAGCCGGCGGCGTTGCAACTCCTGCAGACGCTGCCCTGATGATGCAGCTTGGCGCAGAGGGCGTATTCGTAGGCTCAGGCATTTTCAAGTCCGGAAATCCCGAAAAGCGCGCAGCAGCAATCGTCAAGGCGGTTACTAACTTCACCGACGCAAAGCTGCTCGCGGAGCTTTCCGAGGACCTCGGTGAAGCAATGGTCGGCATAAACGAACAGGAGATCGCACTGCTGATGGCGGAGCGTGGCAAGTAATGAGAATAGGCGTTTTAGCGCTCCAGGGCGCATTCATCGAGCACGAAAAAATGCTGTCACAGCTTGGCGCAGAAAGTTTTGAAATACGCCAGCTCAAAGACCTCTCCCAGCCGATGGACGGACTTGTGATACCGGGTGGTGAAAGCACAGTCCAGGGGAAGCTGCTGCGTGAACTCGGCATGATGGAACCTCTGCGTGATATGATAAACTCCGGGCTCCCGGTTTTCGGGACCTGCGCAGGGCTGATACTTCTCGCAAAGGATATTGAAGGCGGTGAAACCCCGCACCTTGCCGTAATGGACATTACCGCAAAGCGCAACGCTTACGGCAGGCAGCTTGGCAGCTTCTCGTTCAACGGAGAATTCAAGGGGCTCGGCAATATCCCGATGACATTTATCCGCGCGCCGTATATCAGCCGTTCGGACGGCGCTGAGATCCTCGCAGAAGTAAACGGAAAGGCTGTCGCGGCACGCCAGCAGAATATGCTGGTGACTGCGTTCCACCCGGAACTCACCGCCAACACAGCGGTCCACGGCTACTTTCTGGATATGGTCCAGGCTGCGGAAAAATATTCGGCTGCTGTATAAAAAACTATGGTCACCAAAGTGTTATTCCCGCTCTTCTTTCAGGCATTCCACCATGTCAACTTTTTCAGCTTCCGTGCGGAAAGCGCAAGGGACACAACATAGGCTGCCGCTATGAACACTGCGCTGATGAGCAGCGTTTTTCCGGTAAGCGTTGTGGACATCAGTATGCCGCCGGAGGCTGCGTTTGCCAGGGCTATCATATTCGCAAGCGCAAGTCCTAGGGGAATTCCCAGCACAAAACCTATCGGCACCAGAACATGATTTGAGGATAATATCAGCCTGCGTATCTCCTGGCGGAAATCCGCTTCCTGCGCCGTATTTCTTGACAACGTCTTTCATCTGAATATACATGATTTTATTCCGTTCCTTTTTCCGGTTTACAGCCGGGAACCTTGTCCGTATTTCCGCAAAAGTACTGCATCATCATGTCGAATATAGCCTTTAAATTCTGTTCGAACGCTTCCTGACAGAACGCGTTCCTGTTTTCTATCGCAAGATTTATGAGCTTTGCAAAGTTGGCGATATAGGCTGTGTTTGTCAAGTAGAAAGTGCATAAAAGGG
>HF989476.1:17931-24869 GCA_000432175.1 Eubacterium sp. CAG:786 | reverse complement strand
GCTTCGCGGGCAAAATCGATTTTTTCGACAGACTGAACAGGGCGAGAGTTTTCTCTCGCCCTGTAGTGTTCCTGAATATTACTTGTACATTGCGCCGTAAGCCGCGCAAGCCCTGTAGTCTGCGCCCTCGAGGTCGGTGGTGCCGAATGCGCTCCATGCGTGCGGACGGAACAGGCGCTCGTCCGAAAGGTTGTGCAGCGAAACGGGAATTCTCAGCATGCTCGCCATCGTCACGAGGTCCTCGCCGATGTGACCGTATACGAAGCAGCCGTGGTTTGCTCCCCAGTTTGCCATGACGTTGTACACGTCTGAAACCGCAACCTTGCCCGGAACCGTGATAGGCGCGAACCATGTGGAGGGCCATGTCGGGTCGGTGCGTCCCAGCAGGGTCTTGTTGACTTCCTCTGGGAGTTCAACGGTGTAGCCCTCGATTATCTGTATCGTCGGACCGAGGTGCTTTATGTAGTTCACGCGGGCGAATGTGCAGGGCATAACTCCCTGTGTGGAATAGCTGGATGAGAAACCGCCGCCGCGGAAGTAGCCGAGATTTGCGCAGGGCCATGTGGTGGCTTTAAGGCAGGCGTCGATGTCCTTGTCGGTCATGTCCCACCAGGGCTTCATCACGCTCTCGCCTTTCTCGTCCTTGACGGCGCCGGTGCCGTCAAGCGCAGCCGCACCGGAGTTTATCAGGTGGATAAATCCCTTTTCGGCTTTTCCGTCGGGGGTCCAGCCGGTCACGCGCTTTACGGAGTCGGGGGACCAGTAGGTGCGCACGTCAGCGAAAACCGCAGCGCGTCCCGTCAGCATGTGCAGGAACATCAGCGTCGTGCCGTTGAGCGTGTCGTTTTCAGTCGCAAAGGGGATAGGCTCCCGGGCGCCGTTCCAGTCGAACGTTGTGTTGAGTATCGCTTCGGTGAAGTCAGCGTTGGGCATGAAGTCGGTCCACATTCTCTGCCCCTGGAATCCGCCAAGTATCGCGTTCCTGCCCTTTGCTTCCTCAAGCCAGCCCATCTCTGCAAGCTTTGGGTTCCCCTTGAGAATATCGCGGATTATGCAGGTCATTTTTGCGATGAATTCCCAGTTCTCATCCTTTTCCTTTGCGGAGAGGACGGGGCGCATGTAGGTCATGCCCGGTGTGGGGTTGATGTCAACGCCCTCGGGGCACTTTTCCTTTATCCACGCGAGAGCCTTTTTGTATTCAGCCTCGTCGTAGATACCAAGCTTTTCGCGGCGGATTATCTCAGTCATATCTACCCATTCGGGGTGAATGCCGAGGTAGTCCCGGAAGAAATCCTCGTTGCAGTAAGCGCCTGCAATACCCATCGCCTGTGAACCGATGTTGACATAGCTCTTGTTCTTCATATCTCCGACAGCGGCTGCGCAGCGTGCAAAGCGGAGTATCTTTTCCTCCACGTCAGCGGGGATAACTGCGTCGTCGGCGTCCTTGACGTCGTGGCCGTAAATCGAGAAGCAGGGCATGCCTATCTGCGCATACGCGGAATTAGCGGCGGCAAGGAACACCGCACCGGGGCGCTCGGTTCCGTTGAAGCCCCATACCGCCTTGATGGTGTTCGGGTTTTCGTCTATCACCTGAGTTACGTAGCACCAGCAGGGGGTAACAGTCAGGGTGGCTACAATGTTTTCGGTCGCGAATTTGTCGGCGCATGCGGCGCTCTCTGCGATACCGCCGATGGTGGTGTCGGCAATGACGCATTCCATTGGCTCTCCGCTGGCGTGGCGCACCTTTGATGAGATGAGCTCTGCCGCCGCTTTTGCCATGTTCATGGTCTGCACTTCAAGGCTCTCGCGGATACCAAACTGTCTGCCGTCGATGACTGGTCGAATTCCGATTTTTGATAACATAGGGTACTTCCTTTCAGATATATTACTTTGATCTCACCGTTTGGGGGTAAAATCGTTTACATTCCGCTGTATACAATTATACCAAATTTCCTTCCGGAATTCAATAGTTTTTGGAGATTTTAATAAACAAGAACAGGGCAAAATAATCTGCCCTGTTTGAAGTATTATGCCAGATGAAGAACCTGCAGAAGCAGCAGCCAGCTCAGCCCGTAGTAGGTGACTACCGCCACGAGGTCGTTGACCGTAGTGATGAGCGGACCGGAAGCCACAGCCGGGTCTATCTTTATCTTCTTGAAGAACAGCGGGATAAGCGTGCCGACGCCGCTGGAGATAAGCATAGCCAGCATAAGCGCCGCGCCTATGCACGCGGAAACCGCGAACGAGAACCCAGCGTCATACCCCTTGAACAGCATGATGTAAAGTCCCACGAAAGCGACGGAGAGAACGCCCAGTATCAGCCCGCTGAAAAGCCCGACGCGCATTTCCTTTGCGACCAGCTTCAGCTTCTTGCCGATGGTGAGTTCCTCGTCCATAAGCACGCGGATAGTCACCGCAAGGGACTGTGTGCCGACGTTTCCTGCCATGTCGAGTATCAGCGACTGGAACGCCATTATCAGCGTCAGCTGCGAAACCACCTTTTCAAACGCTCCCACCACGCTGGAAACCAGCATTCCCAGCACCAGGAGTATCAGCAGCCACGGCATGCGCTTTTTAAGGCTTGCGAAAAGCGGCTCGTTGAGGTCCTCTTCTGCGGAAAGACCACCCAGCTTTGCGTAGTCCTCGCCCATTTCGTCGTCTACTGCTTCCAGCAGGTTTTCGAGGGTGATCACGCCCAGAATGCGATTGTCGTTATCCAGCACCGGCACGCTGCTTTCGGAGTAGCTTTTCAGCCTTTCGATGCAGCTGTCTACCTCCTCGCTGCCGTAAACGTACGGGAATGCCGTCTGTATCAGCGGTTTTATTGCGGAGTGCTTCTCCGCTATGAGAAGCTCCCGCAGACCTACCGCGCCGCAGAAGCAGCCGTCTGCCGCGGTGACGAACACCGTCTGGATATTGTCGTTTTCCCGCGCCTGGTTCATCAGCGCGCGGGTCGCCTCTGCAGCGGTCATTTCAGAATTGATGGAGATGTAGTTTGTGCTCATTCTGCTGCCTATCTCGCCCTCGTCAAAGGATACGATAAGCTCCAGCTTTCTTCTGAAATCGCCGTCCAGCAGGTCAACGACCTGGTTCCGCATTCCTTTCGGGAATTCACGCAGCACGTCTGCAGCCGCGTCGGTTTCCATTTTGCCTATCAGCAGAACGGTTTTGCGCAGGTCGGTTTCGCGGAGGTATTCCGCAGCGTTTTCCGGCTCGATGTATTCGAACACGTCCGCGAGGGAGTCCGGCTCCAGCGTGCGGAAAAGCTTTGTGCGCTCGGCGGGGGTGAGAAGCTCCGCTGCCTTTGCGATATCTCCTGCGTGGAATTCCTCCAGCCGCACCTGCAGCGCCTTGGGTGAGAGATCTCCCCTGATGAGATCCGCGATATCTGCTGCATGGTCCCTGATGATGATCTCGTTGTTTGCCATAATAGTACCCTTACCTTTCGATCAAATTTTGCTGCATCTGACAGAAAGTGACCCGGGCACAGTATGCGCCGAATTAAGCTATATTATAACGGCGGGCAGAGCCGACCGTATTTTTCCGGGCGCGATACTGTGTACTTCGCCCGTGACTGTCACCGTTTTTCAACTCTGCTCACCTCTCTTTATGGTATTTTTGCAACATGATAATTATAGCACCATAATTAATTGTTTGTCAACCTGCGCTGCAAATTTTTCACGTTATTTTCAGAAACGTTCTACAGCTTGTACTGCATGAAATTCCCGTTTTTAACGAACCCGAAATCCGTATAAAGCAGCACGCCCATATCCGAAGCGGTTATCTGCACGGTGCCGCAGCCGTAATTGCGGGCTTCTTCAACGACAAGCGAAAGCAGCTTTCTGGCAATTCCGCGCCTGCGGTATTGCGGGTCGGTGAACATACTCGACAGAAGCCCCATTTTTCCGCTGGGACAGCCGAAATAAGGCGGCTTTTCGACAAACGACATTCCGGAGGTGCCCACTATCTTTCCGCCGTCCACTGCCAGCCAGGACACAAACGTCCCGTCTGCCATGTGCCGGGTGTAATGATCAAGGAGCGCCGGGCGCAGGTCGGTTTCGTCTTTTGCGCCCTCCTCGCGGAGCTGATTTATGCGCATGCTGATGAATATGTCAAGGTCATCTGGTGTAAGTCTGCGGTATTCCATACTGCCCTCCTGATACATCCGGTATTTTACATTATATATTATACTTTAGGTAATCGGCATTTGAAAGCCGCTTATATAACAATTAGTATATTGCTCGTGTAAAACAACTTATAAGCAAATATACAAAATCACGCTGATATACCATAAGTAATACCAGCGTGAAATTATTCAGTTAGTCAATAAATCAGAGCTTCTCGATCCAGCCCATGTCGTCCGGGATCTTGCCGTACTGCATGCCGGTCATGGTGTCGTAAAGCTTCTGGGTAACAGGGCCTATCTTGCCGCCGCCGATCTCCATGACCTTATCGCCCCACTTGAGGTGGCCGACAGGGGAAACAACAGCCGCGGTACCGGTGCCGAATACCTCGTCAAGCTTGCCTGCGTCGTAAGCGTCGGCAACTTCCTGAATGGTGATGCGGCGCTCGGAAACCTTCATGCCCCACTTTCTGCAGAGTTCCAGCGCGGACTTTCTGGTGATACCGGAAAGTATGCTGCCCTGCAGGGACGGAGTAACTACCTCGCCGTCGATAACGAACATGATGTTCATTGCGCCGACTTCCTCTATGTACTTGCGCTCAACGCCGTCGAGCCACAGTACCTGGGAGTAATTCTGCTTGTGAGCCTCGTCCTGACCTGCCAGGGAAGCTGCGTAGTTACCACCGGTCTTGGTGAAGCCCATACCGCCTCTTACGGCGCGGACGTAGTTGGTCTCAACGTAGATGTTTACGGGGTTGATGCCGGTGCTGTAGTAAGCGCCGGAGGGGCTCATGATTATCATGAAGTAGTACTTGTCGCCGGGGCGTACGCCGAGGAACGGGTCAGCAGCGAAGATGAACGGACGGATATACAGGGAAGCACCGTCGATGTGCGGAACCCAGTCCTTATCGATCTCGACCAGCTTGTGGAGCGCCTCGAGCGCGTCCTTTTCGTTGATCTGCGGAATGACCAGACGCTCAGCGGAAACGTTCATTCTCTTGAAGTTCTCCTCAGGACGGAAGAACTGAATGTCGCCGGAAGGAGTTCTGTAAGCCTTGAGACCCTCGAAGATCTCCTGACCATAATGCAGAACCATTGCGGAAGGCGCAAGCTCGATAGGACCGTAGGGGACTATGCGTGCGTCGTGCCAGCCCATGCCGGTGTCATATTCCATGACGAACATGTGGTCGGTGAAGATATGTCCGAAGCCGAGTTTGGTTTCGTCGGCAGGCTTCTGCTTGGGGTTCTTGGTTTTTTCAATTCTGATATCCATGGTAGTGTATCCTTTCCTGTGTGCGTGGACAGCACACGATTTATATACATACTTATTATATCACTATTCTGCCGGCTTGTAAATAATATTTTTGGATTTTTTACGAATTATGCAATTTTTGCATAGTCATTCTGGCAAAATACACATAGCGCCCTGATCTATTGCAAAAAACAAAGGGTGGAAAATAACTTCCGCCCTTTGTGATTCTGTTGAGATAAAGTCCTGCGAAGCAGGACGCAATAATTCCGGATTAAGAATTCAGAATTACTTTACGATGTACTTGCTGATCTGATCGAGGAAATCTGCGCAGTCGTCGCTGTGGATATTCAGGGTCAGCTCCTTGGAGAGGTCGAGACTGAAGATACCCATGATGGACTTTGCGTCGATGGCATATCTGCCGGATACGATATCCACGTCATAATCGCAGCGGGATACGATGGTAACGAAATCCTTAACGTCGTTGATGGTATTGATGTTGATCTTAACTGTTTTCATAATAAATACTTCCTTTCCGTGATGTGTGAATGTGTGGTCGAGAAATCACTCTGCTCTGAACTTTGTCACTGCGTCGAGCAGTTCGTCAGCCTCTTTGGTTTCGCTGTGGACGACGAACTCAAGCGGCTTTGCAAGGTCAAGGCTGAAAATACCCATGATGGACTTTGCGTCTACCGCATATCTTCCGGATACCAGGTCGCTTTCGACAGAGTAGCTGTTGGTCAGCGCTACGAATTCCTTAACGTCCTCTATGGAACCGAGCATAACTTTCATTTTCTTCATAAAACAGCCGCCGCCTTTCTGTAGATATATTCCGAGGAATCAACTTCCTCTGATAATAAGTATAGCCGCAAACTGAAAAATAGTCAATAGCTTATTGCAAATTTCGGAATAATCAAGTATAATATTGTTATATCAAGTTTTTGTTTTGGCTAAAATTACAAACGCCGCTGAAACACCTGCTGCAAAACGTCGGACATCGGTGGCATATCCTGTCGGAAAGAGGTTCCGTATGACATTCAGTATAACAACTTTCGGCTGCAAGGTGAATTCCTGCGAGAGCGCCGCGATACACGAAGCTTTCATTGCTGCGGGGTATTCCCCGGTGGAGGACGGCGCCCCAGCGGACGTCTGTATCATAAATTCCTGCGCGGTGACGGGCGCCGGGGTGAAAAAGGCGCGCCAGGCAGTCTCGCACTTCCGCACCCTGAACCCGGACTGTATAACGGTGCTGTGCGGGTGCTATCCCCAGGCTTACCCGGACGAAGCAGCCCGGGACAGCGGCGCGGATATAATCACCGGAAACGCCGATAAACCAAGGCTCCCGCAGCTGGTGGAGCAATTCGTTGCTGAAAAGCAGCCGCTTGTCTGCGTTTCGCAGATGACGAGGGAATTCGACGAGAATTCCTCGGCCGCCGACCTCGACCGCACCCGCGCGTTCATCAAGATAGAGGACGGCTGCGACAGGTTCTGCACCTACTGCATAATCCCTACCGCGAGGGGGCGCGTGCGCTCCCGCAGACCCGGGGAGATAGCGCGTCAGGCGAA
>HF989476.1:0-17836 GCA_000432175.1 Eubacterium sp. CAG:786 | reverse complement strand
TGCACCCCCGCAGACGCAGTCATGGCAGCGCAGGTCGATGGCATCGAGCGTGTGCGGCTGGGTTCCCTTGAAGCGGACACCCTCACCGACGATGAGATACAGCGCCTGAAAGCCTGTGATAAGCTGTGCAGGCACTTCCACCTTTCGCTGCAGTCCGGCAGCGACGCGGTGCTGAAACGAATGAAGCGCCGCTACACCACGGACGAGTATTACGCGCTGGTGCAGAAGCTGCGGGAAGCGTTCCCGGGGTGCGCGATAACAACTGATATCATGGTGGGCTTCCCGGGGGAGACCGACGAGGAATTTGCGGAGAGCATGGCGTTTGCGGAAAAGGTCGGGTTCGCGAAGATACACGTGTTCCCGTATTCCATACGCCGCGGGACTGTCGCAGCGATGCGCACCAATCAGGTGGTGCCGCAGGTGAAATCCGCAAGGGCAAAGGAAATGAACCAGCTTGCACAGCGGCTGGAGCAGCAGTTCCTTGAGGCGCAGAAAGGCACCGTGCAGACCGTGCTCATCGAAAAGAGGACGTCGCCGGATTTCTGCAACGGGTTTACTGACAGTTATATTCCTGTGCACATTTACGGCGAGGATATACCGCGCCATACGCTGGCGAGGGTGAAAATAACCGGCGCAGAGGGCGACCACTGCACCGGTACCACGAAATTCTGAGGAGAAAGATATGACGAGCAGTATAAAACAGCTCCTGGCACTGGGGGCGATTCCTGCGGACGCGGAGATGTCCGACGAGTTATTTGAGAAATACGACAGGCTGCTGGATTTCGGTCAGCCGCTTTCGTTCGAGGACGCGGCTTCGATAGCCGGGCTGTTCTCACCGGATTGCGACGGGCTCAACTGGGCGCTTTTCCGCGCGCTGGAGGAAGCCTGCGACACCCCCGCGGAGCTGCTTGAAATGGCAGGGAAATGCAGCAGCGCCGAATACGCGGAACTCCTGCGCAGCCGTGCAGAGAATAAATAACCAAATTAATCGCGCCGGAGCCGCTATATTTCAGCAGCCCGGTGTATTGATTTTATATTCGTTAAGTAGTATAATATAGTTGAATATTTTGCAGTTTAAAGCTGCAACTCTATTTTTTCTACGAACTAATAAAACGTTGGAGGAAAAACGATGGTTTACCGAATTTATGTGGAAAAGAAGCCGCAGTTCGCAGTTGACGGGGGCGCAGTCCTCGCTGACCTGAACGTGGCTCTCGGCATCACTTCTGTCGAGAATGTACGCATTATCAACCGCTATGACTGCGAGAAGCTGCCCGAAGAGAATTTCAAGGCAGCTATCCCGACGGTGTTCTCCGAGCCGCCTGTTGACGAGGTGTTCTACGACCTGCCCGAAACTGCCGCAGACGAGAGAATGTTCGCGGTCGAGTTCCTGCCGGGTCAGTTCGACCAGCGCGCGGATTCCGCTGCACAGTGCATTCAGATGCTCTGCCCGGGCGAGCGCCCTGTTGTAAAGTACGCTAAGATCTACGTCCTCAGGGGAAAGATAACCGATGATGAGTTCGCGCGCATCAAGCACTATCTCATCAACGCCGTTGAATCCCGCGAGTGCGGTTTCGACAAGTACGACACCCTGGAAGTAAAGTACACTATCCCCACCACCGTTGAAACGCTCACGGGCTTCATCAGCAAGACTGACGCAGAGCTTGCGGATTTTGTCGTAAAGTACGGCCTTGCGATGGACAACGACGATATCAAGTTCTGCCAGGAATACTTCAAGAGCGAGCACCGCGACCCGACTATCACCGAGATACGCATGATAGACACATACTGGTCCGACCACTGCCGTCACACCACATTCGGCACCATCATCGACAACGCTGATATCAAGCCCTCCTACATTGCTGATACATACGCTGAATACAAGGCGGACCGTCACGAACTCGGCAGGGACAACAAGCCCCTCTGCCTGATGGATATTGCCACCCTCGCTGCGAAGAAGCTCAAAAAGGACGGTATCCTGAAGGATCTCGACGAGAGCGAGGAGATAAACGCATGCTCCGTGCGCATCAAGGTGGACGTTGACGGCAGGGACGAGGACTGGCTGCTGATGTTCAAGAACGAAACTCACAACCACCCCACTGAGATAGAGCCTTTCGGCGGCGCTGCTACATGCCTCGGCGGTGCGATCCGCGACCCGCTTTCCGGACGTTCCTACGTTTATCAGGCAATGCGCGTTACCGGCGCTTCCGACCCGCTGCTGCCGGTTGAAAAGACCATCAAGGGCAAGCTTCCCCCGAGAAAGATAACCACCACCGCTGCCGCTGGTTATTCCAGCTACGGCAACCAGATAGGTCTGGCAACAGGTCACGTTGCCGAGATATATCACCCCGGCTACATGGCTAAGCGCATGGAGATCGGCGCAGTCATCGGCGCGGCTCCCGCTGAGAACGTACGCAGAGAGCGCCCGGCTCCCGGCGATATCATCATCCTGCTGGGCGGCCGTACGGGACGCGACGGCTGCGGCGGCGCTACCGGTTCTTCCAAGGCGCACAGCGTGCAGTCCCTGGACACCTGCGGCGCAGAGGTGCAGAAAGGTAACGCACCCGAGGAGAGAAAGCTCCAGCGCCTGTTCAGGAACCCCGAGGCGACCAGGCTCATCAAGCGCTGCAACGACTTCGGCGCAGGCGGCGTTTCCGTTGCCATCGGCGAACTTGCAGACGGCCTGGAGATCGACCTGAACGCAGTTCCCAAGAAGTACGACGGTCTTGACGGCACCGAGCTTGCAATTTCCGAGTCCCAGGAGAGAATGGCAGTTGTTGTCGCCCCCGAGGACGCCGACAAGTTCCGTGCGCTGGCTTCCAGTGAGAACCTGGAGTCCACCCCTGTTGCAGTCGTAAAGGCAGAGCCCAGGCTCCGCATGAGCTGGAACGGAAAGACCATCGTTGATATCTCCCGCGAGTTCCTGAACTCCAACGGCGCTGAGAAGCACACCGACGTTGCAGTTCCGGACGTAAAGGTGACATATTCCACCGGCAGAAAGAACACCGCTGCCGACTGGGAGGGCATGGTGACCGACCTCAACATCTGCTCGCAGAGAGGTCTGGTACAGCGCTTCGACAGCACCATCGGCGGCGCGACCGTGCTCATGCCGTTCTCCGGAAAGACCCAGCAGACGCCTGTACAGGCTATGGCTGCGAAGCTCCCGGTGCTGAACGCAAAGACAAACACCGCCTCCATCATGGCATGGGGCTTCGACCCGGCTGTTTCCACGCAGTCCCCGTATCACGGCGCTGTGTGCGCAGTAGTCGAGAGTATCGCAAAGGTAGTCGCAGCAGGCGGCACATATGAGCACTGCTGGCTGACATTCCAGGAATATTTCGAGAGGACCCAGGGCAAGCCCGAGAGATGGGGCAAGCCTTTCGCAGCGCTGCTGGGCGCTTACCGCGCACAGCTGGAGATGGGCTGCGGCGCTATCGGCGGCAAGGACAGCATGAGCGGCACATTCGAGCACATCGACGTTCCCCCGACGCTGGTTTCCTTCGCAGTTTCCACAGCTAAGGCGCAGGACGTTATCTCTGCGGAATTCAAGGCTGCTGGTCACAAGATAGGCTACATCGCTCCGAAATACGACGAAAACGGCCTGCCGGTATTCGACAGCGTTAAGGAAGTATTCCGCACCGTTGAGAAGCTCATCAAGGACAAGAAGGCTGTTTCGGTATGGAGCGTTGCACACGGCGGCGTTGCCGAGGGTATCTTCAAGATGTCCCTGGGTAACCGGATAGGCGCCAAGCTGGACAAGCTTTCCGACGAGGAACTGTTCACACCGGTTTACGGCGCGTTCATTCTTGAACTCACCGGCGACGCTGACGGCGTAAAGACCATCGGTGAAACGGTTGCAGAATACGCCATCACCTCCGGAGATGTGAAGCTTGACGTTGCTTCCCTCGAAAAGAAGTGGGACGATGTTCTGGAGCCTGTATTCAAGGCGCAGCTTCCTGAGAAGCCCGCACCCGAGAAGATTGCTTACACCGGCGGCTGCGAACTGAAGCACAGCTCCGTCAAGGCAGCAAAGCCCCGCGTTCTTATCCCCGTGTTCCCGGGAACCAACTGCGAATACGACATGGCTAACGCGTTCAACACCTACGGCGGCGACAGCGATATCTTCGTTATCCGCAACCTTTCCGCAAAGGACATGGAGGACAGCGTTAACGAGTTCGCAAAGCACATTCAGAATTCACAGATGATCGCTATCCCCGGCGGCTTCTCCGGCGGCGACGAGCCGGAGGGTTCCGCGAAGTTCATCAACGCGTTCTTCCGCAACCCGAAGATAAAGGACGCCGTAGAGGAGATGCTCTATACCCGCGACGGTCTGATGATAGGTATCTGCAACGGCTTCCAGGCGCTCATCAAGCTGGGTCTGGTTCCGTTCGGCAGGATAGTTCCGCTGACTGCTGAAAGCCCGACGCTGACTTACAACACCATCGGCCGTCACCAGTCGCAGCTGACGCTGACGAGAATATGCACCAACAAGTCCCCGTGGCTGAGCTGCTGCAATGTCGGCGATATCCACAATATCCCGATATCCCACGGAGAGGGCCGCTTTGTTGCTCCCGAGAGCGTAATAAAGCAGCTTATCGCAAACGGTCAGGTGGCTACACAGTACGTTGACCTCAACGGCAACCCCACCATGGACGTTGCATTCAACCCGAACAGCTCCATGTACGCTATCGAGGGTATCATCTCCCCGGACGGCAGAGTCCTGGGTAAGATGGGTCACACCGAGCGTCTGACTGACAACGTTGCAAAGAACGTTGCAGGCAACAAGGAACAGCTGCTGTTCAAGGGCGGCGTTGAGTACTTCGCTTAATTCACGGTATATAAAGTGGCGCACCCGAAAGGGTGCGCCATTTGCGTTATGTGAGAGTTCAGAGCGTTTCTCCGGAATAGGTATAGGTGTTTTCCAGCTTGCTTATGCTGCCGTCGGAATTGTACTGATACCCGGTGTAGGCGCCCTTTTCCACGGCGAAGTCGTAGTTAAGCACCAGCATGGTGTAATCCTCGTCGTTGTCGCCGAATTTATACCACGTTACCGGGGTGAAGTCCTGCAGGCTGCTCCACGCTGTGTAGTCCTCCAGGCAGTTTTCGGCGTATTCCTCGCGGCTGAGCGAGATGTTGTCGGAGTGCTCTTCATAATCGGAAGCAATCTCGCTTTCTATGTCGTAGTTGCACAGCTCTATCTGCCCGTTTTCGATGTGGATATAGCTTTCGTCGTTGTCGGACAGGTAGTATCCGTCTTTCAGCTCAAGTTCAGGAATGAACGTTTCTCCGCGCTCCATCGCGTCGCCTGCATTGGCGGCGACGGAGCAGCCCGCAGCAGTCAGCGTGGCAAGGATCGCTGCGACAGCAAGTAATTTACGCATGGTATGACCTCCTTATGATGTTGCTTATGCTTTCGGTGTATGTAATTATAACACAAAACAGTTGACAAAGCAAGAGCCTTGATCTACAAAAAACAGGCATTCAATATGTGCAATATTACATGCTGATAAAGAAATTCCCCCGGTCGTCAGACCGGGGGAAGCGGCAGGGGGAATGCCGTCACAGTTCCGCGAGGAAATTCTCTACAAGGTCGAAGATATGGGTGGGGGAAGCCTCATACCTGTTCAGCGCGTCGGTGAATTTCTCAATCGCTGAATGACTGGGGGTAATGTCATCAACGGAACACTCGCCGTAACAGACGCCGTAGCTTGTATAGGTGCTGCCGTCCTCCGCGGAATACTGCTTTTCTGTGATCTTCCACATCTGGTTTCTCCTTTTTACATTTAGTGGGTATAACATTTGGGGAATATCTTTGCTTTGTATACTAAAAGTATATCACTAAATATGTTTGATGTCAATGCTTTTAGTGTTAAGTATTCGCTAAGAGTTTATACAGACGTAATTTCTACAAAAAGTAATATCAAATTTCTGCGAATTATGTCGAAAAAAGGGAATACAGCGAAAATTCACATACAAAAAACTACTGTTGTTGACATGGAGTTTTGCATTTGATATAATAAAGTAAACAATAGTGCAGAGAAATTTTTACAGCGAGGTAATACCATGAGCAAGGAAACTGAAAAAGCCGACCAGATAGCCAAGACTATACACAAGGATATAAAGCAGCGGCGCAGCGGCTTCCGGCAGTTTGTCAGCGACATGCTGAACATGCACGACGGCATGATGAGCTACGAGGAAATAGATGCGATGATGCTGGAAAACACCGTTATTCACGGGCCGAATATGTGGATACTGTGCCTGGCTGCGCTGATAGCCTCCATCGGGCTTAACATGAATTCCACGGCGGTTATCATCGGCGCGATGCTTATTTCACCGCTGATGAGCGGCATCATGACTATGGGCTATTCCCTCGCGGTGAGGGACCTGCGCCTGTTGCGACGGGCGCTGGTGCGGTTCGGTACGCAGGTGATCATCAGCCTGCTGAGTTCCACGGTGTACTTCCTGATAACGCCCATCGACACCCCTACTGCAGAGATGATAGCCCGCACCAGTCCCACCATATGGGACGTTCTCATCGCGCTGTTCGGTGGAATTGCCGGCGCGATAGGAAATACTCGTGAGAAAAAGGGCAACGTCATTCCCGGCGTGGCTATCGCGACTGCGCTCATGCCACCGCTGTGCACCGCAGGCTACGGCATTGCTTCGGGGCAGCCGTCGTTCTTCCTCGGGGCGTTTTATCTGTTCCTTATCAATACGCTGTTCATCTCGCTCTCGACAATGATAGTCACGATGATGCTGCGCGTTCCGTATCACCGCAATGTCAGCGACAAAAAGCAGAAGAAAATAAACCGCGCCATCGCGGCAATAACGATAGTTGCAGCGGTGCCCAGCGTGTTCTTCGGGGCTTCTACGGTTTACAGTTCCGTTATGGATAAGAATATTTCAAGCTACCTCAGCAGCGAGTTCATTTTCTCGGGGACTACGGTGGTGAAATCCAGCGCGGATAAGAACGCGCGCACCATTTCCGTTTCCCTTGTGGGAACGCCGATATCCGACGACGTGATAAACATGCTGCAGCAGGAAATGCCGAAATACGGGCTTGACGGCTACACGCTGAACGTCACGCAGAACAGCATTATAGACATGCCCGACGACGAGGACAGCACCGATAAGATAACGATAGCCCTGCAGGAGAACCGCATAGACGAGCTGGAGGCGCAGATTTCCGAGCAGGAACAGCAGCTGAGCGACCTGCGCGCCGAGAATTCCACCCTGAAAGAAACCACCGACCATGCCGCGCTGACGGCAAAGGCAGCGAAGATCTTCACGGAACTTGAGAACATACGCTGCGGAAGTATGACGGACGCTTCCGGCGAATATGAAGTACTCATCGCGGAGGTATCCGAGCCGCTGGGTGAAACGGAGCAGCAGTATATAAAGAGCTGGCTTTCCGCTGAAACGAACGCAGCGCGCTGCGAGGTGTACATAACCGTGAATACCCCGGAAGCTACTGTGGAAACAGCGGAAACCCTTGAAACGTCTGATAATATACTTGACGAGGGGTAACATGAAAAGCGTTATTGAACTGATAAATAAAGCGCAATATTATGAGGCTAAAGTGCTGTTTGACAAGCTTTCCGAAGCCAAGCAAAGAGATCTGCTTATCGAAGAAGCAAGCCTGACTGACAACATATGTGTGTTAGGTTTCGTAGAATTTCTTATATCTTTGGATAATACAAGTTATAACCACATGCTTGCAGCCGAAGTGCTGATACAGATGTGCTGGCTGACGGGTGCGTACGACATCGCATTTTATCATGCAAGAGAAATGTATCGTATAAATCCGGATATAGACGCAGAAAAGTTTTTGTTGTTTTTCTATGACCTGCCTGAAGCGATCATGACGGAGGAATACGCCTTAGAAATTGCAAAAAACATTCTCCGCACAGACCCCGACTATGGACCAGCTAAAAAAATAATACAAAATTGCAAATAGCAAAAGGGCTGCGATATCGCAGCCCTTTTGCTATTTATCAGCCGCTGTAAGCGGCGTCATAATTCCGAATGATCAGCCGTTGCCCTCTTCAAGCACGTATATATCCACCTGGACAGCGCCCCATGCGCAGCTGTCATAGTAGTGATCCTCCATGTTGCCGAAGTAGAGATCGATCGCAACGGTGCCGTCCATCAGCGCGATACCGGTGTCCGCAGCCACTGCGTAACCGTATACCTTCTTGCCGTTCTGACCGACGATGTACAGCTTGCTTCCGTAGGGAATAACGTTCGGGTTGACCGCGCAGGTGCCTATCTCAGCCACTCTGCCGCTTGCGGTGTAGGCTCCGCGGCGCGCGGTATATGCAGTCGCCTTGCCGGAGATAACGCGGGTGTATTCCGTGGGGATACCGTCCACCAGAGTTAGCTCCGTGGGGTCGTCCATCTTGGAATAGGGAACAGCAAGCGCCGTTCCGCGTTCTATTACCTCGGTGACGGGCTGCTCGGTCACTTCGTCGCTGATAAGCTCCTGACCGGTGAGCACGCCGTCAACGTACTTTTCCTTTACGGTGTAGACCCTCTTGCCGGGTACGCCGGCGGTGACGATATTCTCTGTGCCGATGGCGCGGTTTGTGTTGTCGATATATTCAGTTTCGTAGGCTATTTCGGAGGAATTCTCCCTTGTGACGTACTCAACGCGGGTGACGGTGATCTCCATTCCCTCGCTTACGCTGTCTGTAAGGGGACATGACACTTCGTCGTATTCGCCCAGCGTTACGCCTGCCTTTTCCAGCACCTCGCCGACTGTGCCGTCGATAACGGCGATGGTCTTTGTGCCGCCGTCCACGGTGATATTAACGTCAAACGCGCGGTAGATGGTGATGTATGCGGTGTTGCTGCTGGTCTCCTCGTAGGATACCTTGTCGTTGGTGCCAAGCTGGTAGCTTGCCTGCCTGAGTATCGCATAGACATCGGTCTCAGATGTCATCAGCTCTCTTGTTACGCCATTGTCGGTGATGTAGACGCGGTCCCTGAGATAAATGGAACCAGTCATCAGCGCCACCATGAATATCGTAGCGGTGAATATTGCTGCCTTGACGAGCTTGCCCTTGAATATAAGGCGGTTCATCTTGGCGTTGATTATCTGCGGTTTCATATTTGCCTCCTGAGCAGTTACCCATGCCGTCCCGGCAATCCTCCCCGTATGACGGGTGTAACTTCCGTACAGTATCAGCTTTGGGGAAAGCCGATACTGGAGCAAACGCACTGTCCCCAACAGAGCATTGCATGTTCCACAGCCGCTGTTTATATCTATGCGGCCTCGTGATAATTGTGCGCACAGCAAAGCTGTCACTGTCACTTCCTGCAACAGTGCTTGTATTATATCGCTTTTCTTCGTTAATGTCAAACGAACCAAATCGCGCATTTTTGTGAACATTTCACAAATCCCTTTTGTAACCATTTTGTAATCATTCTAATATGCGTCCCATTTATGTAATTTACTGTAAATTAAACGATTTCTTTTTGTAATAATCACTAAAAATCAAACTTTAAATATCGCCGTCATTCTGCACGAAATTTAACAGCGTTTTTCAAGACCTGATTGTTGATATTCTACATAGCGAATAATGTAACATGTTTTCACAACATGCGCATTTTACATACGAATGCGCCCTCGCGAATAAAAAGGGGTGACAAAAGCGACTATATATGTTATAATAGAATGGTACGATAATTCCGTAAATCATAGATATATATTTATATAGTATTAAGAGGAAAGGAAAAAACGGGGCATGAATCATGAAAAATCCTGCGGCGCGGTGGTTTACCGCAAGCGCCACGGGAATACTGAGATACTGCTGATAAAGCATGTCAGGTCGGGCTGCTGGTCATTCCCGAAAGGACATATGGAGCCTGGTGAAACGGAGCTGCAGACCGCGGTAAGGGAAATAAAGGAGGAAACCAACATCGACGTTTCGGTGGACGATCCTTCTTTCCGCGAGGTGGTGGTGTTCAACCCGCGGCGCGATATCACCAAGGAAGTGGTGTACTTCCTTGCCCGCGCGACTTCATTCGACTGCGAAAAGCAGGAAAGCGAGATAGCGGAGGCGCGCTGGGTGGAGATAGGGCAGGCGCTCAGTCTGCTTGCTTATGACAACGACCGCGTGCTGGTCAACAAAGCAAAATCATTCCTTGCGATGACAAAAATATAAGATCACCTTTAAAAAATTTTGAAATTTCTGCAACCTTTCTTTGGTGTGTGCGGTTTTAATTACAGAACGCCGGAAAACAGACAGTGAACTTCACCGGCGCATAACCGACGCAATAAAGGAGGTAAATATCATGAAAAAGGCGATAGCACTTTCAATGGCAGCAGTCACGGCGCTGACTTCCGTCAGCGTGGTAGCATTCGCGGACAACGAGAACAGCGAGGCGCTTGCGGCTGCGATAACCACAGTCAAGCAGCGCGTTGACATTCCCGAGGAACTGAGCGAATTCAGCTACAGGGTCTCAAAGGGAAATCTCAAGGAAACATTCAACCTGACCTGGAGCACACCCGGTACCAACAGTAAATATGAGTATATCGAGGTACAGGTCTGCGGTGGACTTATCCTTAACTATTATTCCAGCGACTGCTGGCAGCGCGCTGACAGAAAGCTCGCGAAGCTTTCCGGCGACCAGCTTTACAAAAAGGCAGTCGCTCAGGTGAAGAAGCTCAACCCCACGATAAGCTCCGTGCTGAGAGTTGACCGCGACAGCCTGAGCATTTCCACCTACAACAACACGGCATGGTTCGACTTGGTGAGAATGAAGAACGGCGTCCCGGTGAAGAACGACGAAGGCCGCATCACCGTTGACAAGGACACCGGCGCACTGCTGAGCTTTGACCTGAACTGGCATGTTAACGCTTCCTTCAAGGACAGCAAGTCCGCGCTTTCCGAGGACAAGGCAAAGGAAAAGTACGCGGATATGATCGGTATTTATCCGCAGTATGAGTTTGAATACGACTACGAGACCAGGTCGGTGGTACCGCGCCTGGTTTATACCCAGTCGGATTACGGCGAGATAAACGCGTTCACCGGCGAAAAGAGCGATTTCGACAGCGACGGGTATTACGATGATGAAATCGCGGACGACACAGAAGAAGCGGGTGACACCAACGCCAAGGGCAACCCCTCTACCGGCGGCGGTAGTTTCACCCCAGAGGAACAGCTCGAGATAAGCAAGAAGCTTCCCTATGGCAGCAAGGCCGCTATCGTTAAGCTGCTCAAGGACAACCAGTGGCTCACATATGTGGACGGCATGGAGGTGCGCTCCTCTGATCTGTATAAAGTCACCACAAACGGCAAGAACGTGTACGTTTATTCCGCTGACCTGACCGACGAGCAGTGGAGCGAGATCGAAGAAGATACGTTCACCGTCGATGAATGCGGCTCCATGGAAGCCTATGATGACGTGAGCGCTAATGAAAGCGCCGGAAATGAGAGTGCAGGCAGCACATGGCACAACGTAAGTATTTCCGTCAACGCGGAGACCGGTGAGATACTCAGCTACAGCTACTCTCAGAGCGGCAACAACGTGCGTTACTACGGCGACAGCTATGATATGAACAAGGCTGACGAGCTGGCGGCGACTATCGCGGCTTCCTTTGCGGGGGACAGGTTCAGCGAATATAAGGACTATGCGAGCGAAGAGAACAGCTGGACGGATAACAACAAGACCCGCTATTCCGGCAGCGACCACAGCTGGTACAGATACGCGAACGATATCCTGGTTTCCGGCGACCGCATAAGGATATGCTTTGACAAGGACATGAAGCTGACGCAGTACAGGATAAACTATACTGACGTCGTGCTCCCCAAGCCCACAGGAATGCTCACAGCGACACAGGCGATGAAGAAGTTCTGGGAGACCAGCGACCTTGACATGTACTATCTTGCTAAGGTATACAAGAAAAAGACCCAGACCGTGCTGGTATACGGCTGCTCAAACAGCGTGAATATCGACGCATTCACCGGCGAGCCGATCTATAGCTGGTATACCCGCAAGGGCAAGAACGACCTTTCCGGCATAAAGGACAAGAAGATACTCAAGATGGCCCAGAAGCTGGACGACCACGGCGTGCTTATCTCCGAGAACAAGTTCAGCGAGAACGACACGGTTACCTACGGCATTCTGTACGACCTTTTCGGCGGCACGGCTTATGTTGACGAGGCAGACCGCAAGATCACACGCAGCGCGGCTCTCATTGCATTCACGCGTTCCGTTACCAGCGATGAGGTGGCTAAGATAAAGGGTATCTACAAGTCGCCGTTCAGCGATATCAGCGACGATAACCCGCGCGTTGGTTATTACGCTATCGCATATGGCATGGGCGCATTCACAGAGAAAAAGCTGGATCCTACAGCGTACTTCACCTACGGGGATATGATCAGGATGGTGTACGCGCTTTATTCAGCTGAAAATAATTGAGGTTTTATATACGCTGTCGGGGCAGAAATGCCCCGACAGTTTTTACATTTGTTTGTGGTCGATTTGCACAGAAATGAAACTTGTGGTTTAGATATATTTACCAAAATTGACCCGATGTGTGAAAAAAATCGAAAAAGCTATTAACAAACCATCATTTTTATGGTAAAATATCTGTGTGCAACAACTTGCAGATAACATTCCGGGTGGTTTGGCATATATCCGGAACATACCATGGAGGTAATAATATGGACGATAATTCAAGAATCAGCCTGACAAAGCCCACTGACGGCAATGATACCCAGGGTTGGCGCGATCCTTCTACGGGAGAGGTTTATCCCCAGGCTCCCCAGGCTTCGCAGACTGCTCAGCCTCAGCAGAGCGTTCCTTATCAGCCCGCAGGGCAGCCCTACCAGGCGCCCCAGAGCGCACCTGTTCAGGGTGGATATCAGCCTCAGTATCAGCAGGCTCCCCAGGGCTATCAGCCCCAGTATCAGCAGCCGTATCAGCCCCAGCAGGGTGGCTATCAGCCCTACCAGCCCCAGATGCAGCAGCCCATTCAGGGTCCGACCAAGTTCTGCAAGCACTGCGGTCAGCCAATTCCTGAAAAGGCAGTTATCTGCACACACTGCGGCTGCCAGGTTGAGGAAGTCGGCAATGCGGCTAACAATCAGCCTATCATCATCAACAATAATAATAACAACAATAATGGCGGCGGTGCTGTTTACCTCGGCAGACCCAAGAATAAGTGGGTCGCACTCATTCTCTGCTTCTTCCTTGGCGTGTTTGGCGTACACCGCTTCTACGAGGGCAAGATCGGTACAGGTCTTATTTGGCTGTTCACCGGTGGTTTATTCGGGGTAGGCGTACTGATAGACTTCATTATCCTGCTCTTCAAGCACAACCCTTATTACGTCTGATTTCGTCGGATACATAAAAAAACCGCTCCTTTCCGGAGCGGTTTTTCTGTTATTCCAGCGTATCTATCCTTTTTCTGCGTATCCCTTTCATGAGCGCCAGCGCGATGACTGCGGAAACGCCCTCGGCGATGAGGAACGTCAGCCATACCAGCCACATCATATCCGTCCCCTGGTTTTTCACCACCTGCGAAAATCCCCACGCCACCGGCAGCACGAAAACAAACTGCCTGCACACCGATATAACCAGCGACTGTATCCCGGCTTCGAGCGCCTGGAATATTCCCTGGAACGCAACGTTCGCACCGGCAAATATGAAGCTCAGCGAGACTATGCGCATGGCGCCGGTACACATCTGCCGCGTTTCCCCGGAAAGCCCGAACAGCTCCGGGAACGGCTCCGCAAGAATTTCCATGAGTATCACGCCCACAGCCATGATACCCAGAGTGTACAGCATGCCGAATTTTATTCCCTGCCTTACGCGGGTGCGGCTGCCCATGCCGTAATTGAACGACACCACCGGGGTTATTGCGTCCCTGAGGCCGAACGCCGCAAACAGAATGAACTGCTGTATCTTGTAATAAAGTCCGTAGGCGGTGACGGCATTCTCGCTTATCTGCCCGAGGATAATATTGAGCCCGTAGGTCATGACGGACATCAGCGCCTGCGCGATAACTGCGGGCAGTCCTATGGAATAAATCTTGCCTATAACGGAAGCGGACGGCTTCATGAAGCGCCAGCCGTTGTCTATCTCCTTTATCATTCTCAGGTGGAATATGAGCGCCAGCCCGCAGGAAACCACCTGCCCGATAACAGTCGCCAGCGCCGCTCCCACAACGCCCATCTCCGGAAGCCCCAGCCAGCCGTAGATCAGCACAGGGTCCAGAATGATATTGGTGACTGCGCCGGCTATCTGCGCTATCGTTGAAAAAAGCGACCGTCCGGAAGCCTGCAGCGTTTTTTCAAACACCGAAAAGAATATCATGCCGAAGCTCAGGGTGCAGCATATCCTGATGTATTCCTCTGCCATCCTGACTATCTCCGGGTTGCTGCTCTGGGAATGCACGTACATTCCCGTGCCGAATACGCCGAACAGCAGGAACACCACATATATCACAGCCGAAAGGAATATCGTGTTGCCTACCGCGCGGCTTGCCATCTGTCTGTCACCCTGACCCAGGCTGCGGGACATGAGCGCGTTCATTCCCACGCCGGTGCCTATGGATACCGCGACCATCAGCATCTGCACCGGGAAAGCGAGCGTCAGCGCATTGAGCGCCTGTTCCCCTCCCACGGGCATGTTTGCCACGAATGCGCTGTCCACGATGTTGTAGACTGCCTGCAGCATCATAGAAAGTATCATCGGAATTCCCATGCCGAGCATGAGACGCCCCACCGGGGCTGTCGCCATTTTGTTCTTTTCCATGTTTCCTCCCATAAAAAAAGTGTGGCAGCTGCGTTCTATCTGGATTTACGCAACTGCCACACGATATTTTACTTTATTTTGTTCTATGGTCTTATTGTACCACAAATTTCCCGTCGGGTCAAAGGGGATTTTGCATAAATTTCCCGCGATGGGAATAGTTTTTTCCGTCAGATGTCGCCGGAGATAACGCCGTCGGCGCCCATTACAGTCACCCTTGTGCCGTTGAACACGGGCACTGCGGAGCCGGGCGCCACCTGCTTTTCCTGCCCGTTGGGGAGAACGCAGTCCCACGCCTCGTCGGACAGGTTTTTCAGTCCCCACAGCGACGGGTTGAGTTTGTTGCGGACTACCTCGCCGGTGACGCGGACATTCTCGTCAAACAGCCTTGCGCCGTCGAACAGCAGGATTCGCTGCCTGCCGAGGTGCAGCGCCAGCGGAGGAGCGTAGTGTTCCCCGCAGGGACAGATCACGCGCCCTTCATCGTCGTGCTCGCTGCCCGTGATAAATCCCTGGGCGCCGCAGCTGCACGCGCAGATGTCCCCGCGCATTCTCAGCAGCAGGTCGAGCCACTGCTTTTCGATGAGCCGCTTTTCCGGCTGGAAAAGTCCCACCGTAAAGGACTGCGTGAATGCTTCCCTGATGTAATCCGGCATGATACGCCAGAATTTGATGATGTTGTTGTGCACCCCGCGCACGGGTCGGTTGGCGTCGTTATCCGGGTCGTATACGAAAACCGGCTCGGAGCCGTAATGCCGGCGCTCCGCTTCTTCAGTTAGGCAGACGCTGTTGAGCACCTTGCGGCCCTCGAGAGGGTCCCCGCGCAGCAGCAGACGGAACAGCACCACCGCCAGCGACCAGCGGGCGGGGAGCTTACGCCAGCGACCAGCGGTCGGTGAGCTTATCGGGCGCCTTTTCCCCGCGGACTATCTCCGGCGCCATGTAACCGGGCTTGCCAGCGATGCCGAGATGTTCGCCGTAGGGCGCGATGTTGTCGCAGTCGCAGATGAGCACGCTGCCGTCGGTGGGGCGTATGAAAAATCCGCCGTCGTTGAGGTCCTGATAACTCCTGCCGGAATTGTGCAGCGCCCGGAACGCCGAGGTGATGTGTATCGCAGCATTCACGACGGAATACAGCCCCGAGAACTTCACCCGCGCATTGAGAATATCAGTGAAAGGAACGTACCCCGGGGGGATAAGTTCCATGAGGTAGCCGAAGCCCTCTGCGGTCTGCTCGGTGAGCATCTGCGGCATAAGGAACGACGGGTCGTTGCTGCCGTCCTCGCAGAGCCGCTGCAGGTTCTCGCGGAACATCACGGGGTCCTTTATCTTGTTGGGGAAGTACATTTTCAGCGCGTGGTCGCGCCCCCGGTAGGAAGCCCTGTAGACCGCGCCCTGACCGCCCTGACCGAGCAGCTGCGTAACTTCCGCTTCGCCGCCCAGTTCCATGGGAACTCTGTCGCCGACTTTCAGCATCAGAAGCCTCCTCCGGTTATCTCGTCGAATTTCTCTTCGGCTGCGGTCTCGGCTTCGTTGCCGCACCACTCGCAGACGGTCTGGCTTTCGCCGTTCCAGCAGGTGGTCTTTCCGCATTCAGCGCACTGGAAGAAGCCCTTTGCGCCGCAGTATGGGCAGGAGGGGTACTCCGTGGTGATGTAGATGTTTCCGCTTATCTTGGTGTCGCCGAATTTCTCGCGCTCCGCGGTCTTTTCGTTCACTTTGAACGCCCACGTTGCGTACCAGTCGCCGTCCTCGCGCTGTTCTGTGCGTATGCCGAACAGGGCGTGGTCGTTTTTGCATTTTGTGAGAATTACTGCTGCTTTCATTATTTCCTCCTGAAAGGTTAAGGCAACACCGCACAAAGACCATTTATTGGATTTTGCACGTGTCTTGCTTGCATCTTTTCCGTCATCTTGCACAATTCGTCCTAGCAAGGCGACAGCCTTGCGTCGTCCTCATTGTACAATCTGACGAAAAATCTGACTGCGCAATACACGCACAATCTTTGTGCGGTATTGCCTTAACTTTTTATGCCCGGGGGAAGCGCCGGATAAAACAAATTTGACTTATTCAGCGCGTCCCTAATTTTTCAAGTATCCTTGCGGCTTCGGTATGCCCGTTTTCGGCTGCCAGCCGGAAGTATTTCTTCGCTTCGTCGCGGTTCTTTTCGACGCCGGTACCCTTCAGGTACATTACGCCGAGGTTGTACTGCGCGATATCAAGCCCCTGCGCTGCCGCCTTTGAGAACCACGAGAACGCCGCGTATGCGTTCTTTTCCACACCGCTGCCGAGGTACAGGCACTTTCCGTAGCTGCACTGCGCCTTTGCATGACCTGCTTCCGCAGCGTGGCGATAGAACATCGCAGCGCTCTGGAAGTCCTTTTCAGCAAGGCATCTTCGTGCGGACTGGTAGTCTTTTTCGCCGTCGTCCGGGAGCGGCTCGGGGGGCTCGGTCTCCTGCTCGGGTTCGGGTTCCGTGACCGGCTCGGGGAGCGGCTGATTTGGCAGCAGCTTGCGCCAGCGCTTTGCGGTGTCGGCGTCCGTGTCAACGAACGTCCCCGTTTCATAGCACAACGCTATCATCTCCACGGCAGGCTCGTAGCACTGCTTTGCAGCCCGCAGGAACCACTCGAATGCATACGCTTCGTTGATGTCGCAGGAAATTCCCTCTGCGTAGAAGTAACCCGTCATGTACTGCGCCGCGGGCACGTTGTTTTCTGCGGCGCGCAGGAACCATTCCCGCGCGGATTTCACGTCCTGTACGCCGCCGCGCCCCTCCATGAGATAGAAGCCGACGTAGTACTCGGCTTCGGCGCAGTCCTGCTGAGCGGAAAGCGTGAACCAGTACATTGCCTTGTTGTAGTCCTTTAAGCGGTCGAAATGTCGGCCGAGGCTGTATTGCTCGGCGCTGTCGGTGATGTTCTTGCGGCTCTCGGTTTCGGCTGCGGGCAGTTCGGCTTCCATACGGAATGAGATGTCGCAGCCCAGCGCGGCGGCTGCGGCTTCCACTGCTGTGGCTGCGGTGCGGCCTTTCAGCCCTATCTCGTCCCTGAGGGACTTCACGCACCGTGCCGCC
>HF989475.1 GCA_000432175.1 Eubacterium sp. CAG:786 | reverse complement strand
GCATCGTGCAGACTGCCGTGTGCCACGTCCCGCCGTTCGCGGAAAGCAGCTGCGCGAGTTCCGGCACGGAAATTTCAGCCAGGCTGCCCTGCGCCATGTAGCACATCACGATGAGCGGTATGACTATCTCGTTCGCCGGCAGCCCCAGGATGAACGCCGCAAGTATCACGCCGTCCAGTCCCAGCAGCTGCGCGAACGGGTCCAGGAAGCCGGTACAGATGGAAAGCAGCGTGCTGCCGCCAACGGAAACATTCGCCAGCACCCATATCACAGCCCCCGCAGGCGCTGCGACCAGCGCCGCTCTGCCGAGGACGAACAGCGTGCGGTCCAGCAGCGAGCGGACTATCACCCTGCCTATCTGCGGCTTTCTGTAGGGCGGGAGTTCCAGCGTGAAGCCGGAGGGTTCCCCGCGGAGTATCGTGGCTGAAAGGAATTTCGACGCTGCAAAGGTCATCGTCACACCCAACAGTATCACCGCAGTCACCACGGCAGCCGAAACCACCGAGCCGCCGAATCCCCCCGCGCCCGCGAAGAAAACCGCAGTCAGCGTGATGATGAACGGGAATTTCCCGTTGCAGGGAACGAACGCGTTGGTCAGCATCGCGATGAGCCGTTCGCGCCTGCTGTCGATTATGCGGCAGCCCACTATTCCAGCGGCGTTGCAGCCGAAGCCCATCGCCATCGTAAGCGCCTGTTTTCCGCAGGCGCTGCACTTCTGGAACGGCTTGTCGAGATTATAAGCTACCCGCGGCAGGTAGCCGAGGTCCTCAAGCAGTGTGAAAAGCGGGAAGAATATCGCC
>HF989474.1:4162-5744 GCA_000432175.1 Eubacterium sp. CAG:786 | reverse complement strand
TGGAGTTCGCCGTAGAACGCAAACGGAATGTGCAGTTCGCGGCTCATCTTAACGCTGAAGCCCTCCTGCCGCGCCTGCTCCAGCTTGAATTCCGGTTGGAACAGCCGCATGCACCGCGTCAGCGAATCTGCCATGTTCACCGCGGGTACCCTCAGCACCACCCTGCGGAACGGGTTACCGTCAAGTTCGATGAGCCGCAGTATCAGCGCCGCGCCAAAGCTTGTCGCGAATGCGTATTCCGCGCCGGTGCAGCTTATCAGCGACCGCAGCTCGTTTATGCAGCGCTCCGGTACCAGCGCGGTCTCGGGCTCGGTGCGTTCCCCGTGGCAGGGGAGATCCGGCGCCGCCACGCGGAAGCCCTCCGGGCAAAGCCGCTGCGCAAGTCCCTCTATCGCGAGGCTGTCCTTGCTGCCGCCGAAACCGTGCACCGCG
This sequence comes from Eubacterium sp. CAG:786, assembly GCA_000432175.1. Classification (GTDB taxonomy): domain Bacteria; phylum Bacillota; class Clostridia; order Oscillospirales; family Ruminococcaceae; genus CAG-115. Next base: position 5,312 of record HF989474.1, on the reverse strand, counting down.
AGAACGGTGCGGGTGTATTCCCCGGAGGTGTATACTTTCACGGGAATATTACAGATAGTTATAACTTCGGAGTTCATATTATTTTTTTATCACGAGTTCGTGCTCGGTGGGGGCGTCCTTGGAAACCACGAACGTATCCAGCGACAGGTCAACGCCCTCGACGTACCAGCTGAGCGCCAGAATGTCGCTGGTGCTCATGCTGACGTCCTCGCGCTGCATGATGGAGCCGTTTACGTCCTTGAGCTGTCCTGAGAATATATACGCGCTGCCGCTTGCCACCTTGGGTATCAGCGCGTCCATGATGTCCTGCGTGCCGTCCTTTGCGCCGGAGAGCGCGTCCGAAATTTTCAGCACGCCGTTGCCCACTGTGCCGAGGTAGCTCTCAGGCTGCCAGGAGTCCTGCTCCATCGCCTTGTACTGCGCCAGGTAGAAGCTGTCGCGGCTGGAGTAGAAGTACATCAGCAGGTTCTTGTAATTCTCCGCAGTGTCGCGGTAGTCAAGGCAGCCGACCACCTTTACGCCCTTGCTCTCGCAGTAATCCACAGTCTCCGCGGAAGCCGTGTAGCTTATCACCACGTCGCAGCCCTTTCTGACGAGGGCGTCAACTGCGCTTCGTATCTCGGAGGCTTCCCGCGCGGCAGCGTACACCGTCGTCGCGGTGGAATACACTATCTGCGCGCCCAGCTGCGCCGCGTCAGTCACCTGCACGGTGTAAAGCATGGAGGGGTCTGCGACGATGCCGATTTTCTCGCTCTCGGAGTTGTACGCAGCGACCATTCCCGCGATGTACGCCGCCTGATAGACGCTCTCGGTGTACGCGAAGATGTTGGTAGACCGCATGCTGCTGCCGTAGTCGATAAAGTTGATGTTCATGTAATTCTGCGAAACCGGGTTTATCGCGTGCGAAAACACCGGGCTGCCGGAAACTATATGCGTGCAGCCGTCCTCTACCAGCATCTTCACCGCTTTCTCGAAGTCGCCGACGTTGACGTTGTCTATGTATTCAGACTCGACGTCGGTGTATTCCTCGGAAGCAAGGCGCTGCCGGTTGCAGTCTGCGGAAAATCCCGTGCCCTCCGCGCTGCCGTTGTAGATGAAGCCGAGTTTTACCGCGGTCTGCGCTTCCTGCGTGGCTTCTGCGGTGCCCCCC
>HF989474.1:2537-4152 GCA_000432175.1 Eubacterium sp. CAG:786 | reverse complement strand
TGCGGGCCTTCGGCGTCCCCCCCCGGGGTGCCGCTGCCGGATTCCTCACCGCCGCTGCACGCAGTCAGCGATGTGAGCAGCAGCGCTGCCGCTGTGAATGTTGCTATTCTTTTCAGCCAGTTTATGCTCATTGTCTATACCTCCGGTATATTCTTAGTATTCTATACTGTAAGTTTTAGTATTATCGGCAAAATGCCTGTACAAAATCATTATAACATATTCTGTGAAAAAAATCATCACTTTTCAGAAATATTTCACGGGAGTTTTTGAAATTTTGTATTTCTTTTTTTCTATAGTTATGGTATAATTAAAGTTGGACTACAAGGCGCCGTTATCACGGCAAAGGAAAGGAAACGTCATGAAACTCAGAAAAATCATAGCCGCCGTTGCTGCGGCAGGAATAATACTCAGCTGTGGCTGTTCAGTGCGCCCGTCGTCGGTAGCGGCGTGGGTGACTGGCTCCGTCAGCGACAAGAATTCACTGTCGGTGAGCATAGACGACTTCAACAAGGAATACAAATTCTGGCTGTTTCAGCAGCAGATACCGGACGACACGGCTTCAGAGGTGGCTGACAAGTGCGCCGAGCAGCGCAGCAACATCATAAACTACCTCATCAACGAGAAGATAGTGCTCGACCAGGCGGAAAAGATGGGCGTCACCCTCAGCGAAGAGGACCAGGCAGCCGTTGAGGAAAGCTACAATTCCCTTATCGACGGCTACATCGACAGCTGCAAAAGCTACGTCACCGCAGGCGAGGGCACCGCAGAAGCCGGCGACGACGAAGTGAAGCAGGCGGCCGAGAAGTACTTCGACGACAAGCTGACCGAGATAGGCATGACCCGCGACGACATACTGTTCTCCGCGCGCAGCGAGAAGATACAGTCCAGGCTGAAGGAAAAGCTTGCCGGGGACGACCCCGTCACAGCCGAGGACGCCCAGAAGGAATACGACGAGATAACCAAGGGCATCGAGGAGATGTACAACGAGGACGCGACCTACTACGAGAGCTATTCCTACTACAGCTATTACTGGCTGCCGGAGAATTCCCGCAGGATAAAGCACATTCTGCTCAAATTCGACGACGCGGACGTCACCCAGATAAAGAACTGCCGCACCAACGACGACGAGGAGGGCGCGCTTGCAGTACGTGAAGCGGCTGCGGAGAAGCTTCTCCCCAAGGCTGAGGAGATAGTCGCGCAGCTGGACGCGGGCGCTGATTTCGACGCTCTCGTCAAGGAATATTCCGAGGACAGCGGCAGCACCGCAGACGGCTTTGAGGGGTATCTCGTTGTGCCCAACGGCGGCATTTACTACAAGGAATTCCAGCAGGGCGCGTATGAACTGCAGAACATCGGCGACTACAAGACAGTCACCACGGATATCGGCGTGCATATCCTCTATTACGCCGCAGACGCAAAGCTCGACCCCGACACCACCGCGCAGATACTCGACGTAATGCTCGAGACCCTGCAGGAGAACGCAGCGGACTCCGCTTACAGCGAAGCGATGGCTCAGTGGCGCAGTGAATACGCGTACGACATAGCCTACACCGCGCTCAACATCGAAAAGCCCCAGCCCACCGCAGAGGCTGCAGCTGACGAGAGCGGGCCCGGC
>HF989474.1:0-2450 GCA_000432175.1 Eubacterium sp. CAG:786 | reverse complement strand
AGCGCACAGTGACGAGAGGGCGCAGGGCGGTCTGCGCAATTCTGGGGGTAATGCTGCTTTCCGGCTGCACGATACGGCAGTCCGGTGAGGCCGGCGAGAGTTCCGCAGTTTCCCCGCAGGCAGAGGAATACGCGGCTGCGCCCGAAAACGGCGCGCAGGACATGGCGATAACCCGCGCCGATTACCTCGGGGAATACCTCTACTACCTCGCGCGCAGCGGTTACGGCACCGACACCGATGAGGAAACGCTGAAACAGGCGCAGCAGACAGTCATCAACAGCATGATAGAGGACCGCATAATCCGTGCGAAGTTCGCGGAGAACGGGCTGGAGCTGACGGAGAGCGACCGCGCCGATATCGAAAAGGAAGTCGGCACGGGGATAGCTTCCATGCTGGACAGCATAAAGAGCGCAGCCGCAGCCGCTGACGACTCCCTCACGGACGAGGAGCTCACCGCGCAGGCGCAGGAGCAGTACCAGCAGATACTGGACACCTGCGGCGTAACGGAGGACATATTCACCCGCTGGCAGGAAACGCTTGTCATGAAGCGGAAACTCACCGACAAGCTGTGCGAAGCCGAGTGCACCGACGATGAAGCCGGCACCCGGCTGCAGGCGCTCATCGCAGCCGCGAAAACGCAGTACGAAAGCGACCCCGCGAAGTACAGCGCGCAGGATTTCGCAGCGGTGTGGATACCCGAGGGCACGCGGGAGATACAGGGGATACTGGCACGGGGGAGATACAGGGGATACTGGTGGGGTTCGACTACGACACGTATTCCGCGATAGTCAGCCTGCGCGACGCCGGCAGCGACGACGAAGCCGACGCGCTGCGCCAGAATAGCCTTGACTCCCTGCAGGAGCGCTACGAGCGGGTGATGTCCGGCGTGGTCGCGGGCGAGGATTTCGCGGAGCTGATGGAGAAATACAACGAGGACGAGGGCAACGTCACCATTCTTGTAACCCCCGGCACCGAGGTCTACGGCAGCGAGATACTTGAATGCGCCATGGGCATCGACGCGGTGGGGGGCACCGACACTGCGGTGACGGATTACGGCTACTACGTGCTGCGCTACGCGGCAGACGCGGAAGTCACCGACCAGCAGCTTTCCGACATCACCGAGGAGCTGCGGGGGTACATCACCGAAAACAAGCAGGAAGAGGAATTCAGCGCCCTGATGGACGGCTGGAAAACTGAATATTCCTACCAGATAAACGAAGAACAACTGGCATTATAAAACGGCATTATAAAACCGGGAGAGAATTATGAACACACCGATATCAGATTTTCTTGACGATTACGGCAGGCGCGACATGCTGCGGCTGCACATGCCCGGGCACAACGGCGAAAATCCCCGGGATATAACCGAGATAGCAGGCGCGGACAGTCTTTACGAGACCGACCATTCCGGGGGCATCATCGCTTTCAGCGAGGCGCGGGCGGCTAAGATATTCGGCGCGGAGCGCACCTGCTATTCCGCAGGGGGGAGCACCCTCGCGATACAGACGGCGCTGGCTCTGCTGAAGGCGCAGGGCTGCAACAGGATAGCCGCGGGGCGCTGCTCTCACAGGAGCCTCGTTTCTGCGGCTGCGCTGCTGGACCTCGACATCATCTGGCTCTACCCCGACGAGTACCCCTCGGCAAGCGTGGATTTCACCGCGCAGGAGGCTCAGCAGGCAGACGCGTTTTTCGTCACCAACGTGGATTACTACGGCGGCACATGCCGCGTGGAAGCGCCCTCCCTCCCGGTGGTGTGCGACAACGCCCACGGCGCGTATCTGCGCTTCGTCAGCAAGACGGCTTTCGGCAGGGAATACCTGCACCCGATGGAATTCGGCTACCCGGTCATTTCCGCGGAGTCCGCACACAAAACGCTGCCAGCGCTCACGGGTGCGGCGTACCTGCACTTCTCAAATGGTACCGACTATTCCCGCGCAAAGGAAATGATGGCGCTTTTCGGCAGCACCAGCCCGTCCTACCTCGTCATGGACAGCCTGGATAAGTTCAACGGCCGCATTGCAGCCGACCCGGACTGCGTAAACCGCGCCTGCGGCAGCGTCGCAAACCTGAAATCCGACCTCGAGGGCTTCGGCTTTACGCTGAAGAAGAGCGACCCGCTGCGGGTGACTGTCAACGCACGGGCGTGGGGCTGGCGCGGGCAGGATTTCGCTTCGCTGCTGCGGGCGCGGGGCGTTGAGTGCGAGATGTCGGACGAAAATTACGTCGTGTTGCTGTTTTCCGCGATAACCACCGTCGAGGACTGCCAGCGCGCATTCACAGCGCTGACTTTCATCAGCAGGCGCCCTGCGATGCCGATGGCTGAGTACCCCGTGATACGCCCGGAAAAGGCGCTTTCCATCAGGGAAGCGGTGTTAAAGCCCCAGAAGCGGCTCCCGGTGGAACAGGCCGTGGGAGAGGTCTGCGGTGGGATTCAGTCCCCCTGCCCGCCG
>HF989473.1:1215-5619 GCA_000432175.1 Eubacterium sp. CAG:786 | reverse complement strand
GCAGGACTGCCTTTGTGGTCGTGGAACCTGCGTCCACGCCAAGGTAGCAGGCGCCCTTGTGCTTCTTGATGTCTGCTACCGGAATGACAGCCTTTGCGTGGCGCTCGCGGAATTCCTTAAGCTCCTGCTCGTCCTTGAACAGCGGCGCAAGGCGCTCTACCTCGCGCATCTGTGCGGTTTCAAGGCTTCCGGCTTTCTTTACCAGCGCGTCGAGGTCCGCTTCTGCGGTCTCGTCAGAGAATGCGCAGCCCATTGCAACGAACAGGTTCGCATTCTCCGGGAAGATTATCTGCTCGTCCTTGAGGTTCAGCGTTTCGATGAAGCGTGCGCGGAGCTCCGACAGGTAATGCAGCGGTCCGCCCAGGAATGCTACATTTCCACGGATAGGCTTTCCGCAGGCAAGCCCGCTTATGGTCTGGTTGACTACCGACTGGAACACGGAAGCAGCCACGTCCGACCGCTTTGCGCCGTCGTTGAGCAGCGGCTGTATATCACTCTTCGCGAAAACGCCGCAGCGGGAAGCTATCGGGTAGATAGTGGTGTGTTTCTTGGCAAGCTCGTTAAGTCCGCCGATGTCGGTGTTAAGCAGCGCTGCCATCTGGTCGATGAACGCACCGGTGCCGCCGGCGCAGGTACCGTTCATGCGCTGTTCAAGTCCGCCGGTGAGGTAGGTTATCTTTGCGTCCTCGCCGCCGAGTTCTATTGCAACGTCAGTCTGCGGGATAAGCTGCTTTATCGCGTTGGTGCCCGCAGCAACCTCCTGCACGAACGGAATCCCCAGCCACTTGGACACGGAAATTCCACCGGAACCCGTAACTGCAATGAGCACGCGTTCTCCCTTGAAATTCTCGCCGACTTCCTCAATAATATCATATACAGTCTTGCGGATATCGGAAAAATGACGTCTGTACTGGCTGTACAGAAGCTCGTTGTTCTCTCCGAGGACCGCAGCCTTAACGGTCGTTGAACCTATATCAAGTCCTACACGCTTCAAATGATCAAATCCTTTCCTGAAAACCAAAGCCCTCTGGCTTTAAACACATATTTAATTATAGCACAACCAGAAAAAATTTGCAAGTGGAATTGTAACAATTAGCCTGCCTTTTTGTGACGGTTGTCTGAAAAAATCATTGCGACATTTGCCGGCAGGTATTGACAAATTCCGTCGGGTTATGTAAAATATAATCAGGTAACCTCAAAAAACCGGTTTGAAAAGGGAAAATGGGTAGAGTGCGCCGAATGCGAGGATGTTTTCTGAAGCAGGCGGTGTGCTATACACATTTTCACTCAAACAAGGATTTTAGCATTGACATTCAACACATGTCTAAAAGGAAGTATCATCATGATCGTCAGACTCGCAAAAGAAGAGGACTTACCGGCTCTGCTGGAAATATACAACTACGAAGTTATACACGGATCAGCCACCCTCGACCTCAACCAGAGGACGCTCCCCGAATGGAAAGAATGGTTCCGTGAACATCAGACAAAGGACCATTTCATTCTCACTGCTGAGATAGACGGCGTTACTGCGGGGTACGCCTCCCTGTCGGAATACCGCAGCAAGGAAGCATACAAGTCCACCGCGGAGCTTTCGGTGTATGTCGGGCATGAATTCCGCAGACAGGGCGTGGCTTCTGCGCTGATAGAGGAAGTCCTGAAACGCGCCCGCAGCACCGGCGGCCTGCACAGCGTGGTGTCAGTCATCACCGCGGGTAACGAGGCAAGCGAGAGACTTCACGGCAAATTCGGCTTCAGAGCATGCGGCACGCTGCATCAGGTGGGCTTCAAGCATGGGAAATACCAGGATATCGACAACTTTGAACTTATCCTGGGTGAGGAGTAACAAATGTTCAGTCAGATAAACAGCATAGGGCTTTTCGGTCTTAACGCGTTCATGGTAACGGTCCAGGCGAGTATTTCACCGGGTCAGCCGACATTCGACATCGTGGGAATGCCGGACATTGCGGTACAAGAGAGCAAAGCGCGTATCCGTGCGGTGCTGGGTCAGCTTGACCTGAAGCTCCTCAACGGCCGCGTGACTGTCAACCTTGCCCCGGCAAGCGTGCGGAAAATAGGCTCCATGTTCGACCTGCCGATAATCACCGCGCTGATGAAGCTGGGTGGAATAATCACCGCAGACCTGTCTGACTGCGCGTTCATCGGCGAATTGTCGCTCAACGGTGAACTATCCCCGGTCAACGGCGCTCTGTCGATGGTGCTCACCGCCGCGCAGAACGGCGTAAAGCGCGTATTCCTGCCGAAAGCGAACGCCAAGGAAGCCAGCGTTGCCGACGGTATAACCGTCTACGGCGTTGAGCATGTCACGCAGATAATAGAGTTCCTTAAGCACGGCACCGGGCTGACTGCCGAGGAAAAGTACATTCCGCGCCGCCGCGCAGTACAGCATATCGCGGATTTTGCAGACGTGATGGGACAGGCTCAGGCAAAGGCCGCGATAGAAGTCGCTGCAGCCGGCAGCCACAACCTGTTAATGCTGGGACCTCCCGGGTCGGGTAAATCCATGCTTGCAAAGCGCATTCCGTCGATAATGCCGGAAATAACATTTGCGGAAAGCATCGAAACAACGCAGATTTATTCCGTCGCTGGAGAAATCGACCCCTCCGAGCCGCTCATCACGGAGCGCCCGTTCCGCGCGGTGAGCCACACAGCTTCCGCGGTGGGACTTGTAGGCGGAGGGAGCATCCCGCGCCCCGGGGAGATCAGCCTTGCGCACAACGGCGTGCTGTTTCTGGACGAGCTGCCGGAATTCGACCGGCGCGTACTGGAGGCGCTCCGGCAGCCGCTGGAAAACGGCGATATCGTTATCTCCAGGGCGAGCGGGTCAGTCAGCTACCCCTGCGACGTAATGCTGGTCGCCGCGATGAACCCCTGCCCATGCGGCAACTTCGGCAATCCCGTTAAGAAATGCACCTGCACGCCGCAGAAAGTCACCGCGTACCTCAACAGGATATCGCAGCCCGTACTGGACCGCATCGATATCCAGATAGAGGTAAAGCCCGTGGAATACGGCGACCTCAGCCGGCGTATCCCGCAGGAAAGCTCCGCAGCCATCGCAGAGCGCGTGCAGAAGGCCGTGGAAATACAGAAGAAGCGCTTTGCGGGGACTCCCATCAAGAGCAACAGCGGCATCACGTCGGATATCATCGGCGAGGTATGCCGTCTGACCCCAGAAGCGGAAACCATGCTGAAAGCCGCTTTCGACAAGCTGGGGCTTTCCGCGCGGGCATACGACAGGATACTTAAAGTCGCAAGGACCTGCGCAGACCTCGCCGGCAGCGAGGATATACAGAAATCGCATATTGCCCAGGCAATAAGCTTCCGCAGCCTTGACCGCAAATACTGGAACAGATGAAAAGATTGCCGTCGGAATGTATCCGGCGGTAATTTTTTTCACAGAATTTCAACAATTTATTGTTTTCCACTTGAAAAATGCCGGATTTAATGATATAATAAAAAATAATGCGGAATTTTTCCGGCACAACAGAAGAAAGAAGGAAAGAATTTATGGCAGACACTATGCAGGGTCTTAGAAGGACCTGCTTATGCGGCGAAGTCACCCTTGAAATGGGCGAGGTTGTCGTAGGCGGCTTCACACAGAGAGTTCGTGACAAGGGAAGCCTTATTTTCATAGATTTAAGGGACAAGTCCGGCATCGTTCAGCTGGTGTTCGATGAAACAACCGATAAGAGCGTTTTCGAAAAGGCAGAGAGCGTCCGCTCCGAATATGTCCTTCTCGCAAAGGGAACAGTACGCGCACGCGAGAGCGTAAACACCGAGATAAAGACCGGCGGCGTTGAGATAATGGTAACGGAACTGCGTATTCTTTCAAAGGCGCAGACCCCTCCCTTTGAGATAGTCAGCAACACCAAGACCAACGAGGAACTCCGTCTTAAGTACCGCTACCTCGACCTGCGCCGTGAACCCCTCCAGAAGAACCTCATCATGCGCCACGAGATCGCAAAGGCAGCCCGCGAGTACTTCTATGCCAACGGATTCACCGAGATCGAGACCCCGATGATGATAAAGTCCACCCCCGAGGGCGCACGCGACTACATCGTCCCCTCCCGTATCCACAACGGGAAGTTCTATGCGCTGCCCCAGTCCCCGCAGATGTACAAGCAGCTGCTGATGATCGCAGGCATGGACAGATACATTCAGCTTGCACGCTGCTTCCGCGACGAGGACCTGCGCGCAGACCGTCAGCCGGAATTCACACAGATAGACCTTGAGATGTCCTTTGTTGACGTTGACGACATTCTGGAATGCCTCGAGGGCTTCGTAAAGCACCTCTACAAGACCGTCCTCAACGTGGATATCCCCACACCGCTGCCCCGTCTGACCTACGACGAGGCTATGAGCCGCTATCGCTCCGACAAGCACGAT
>HF989473.1:0-1075 GCA_000432175.1 Eubacterium sp. CAG:786 | reverse complement strand
CGCGGCTGCAAAGCTCACCAGAAAAGAGATCGACAAGCAGACTGAATTCGTACGCGGTATCGGCGCAAAGGGTCTTGCTTATGTAAGATGGGTGGACGACGCCCCCAACTGCTCTTTCGCCAAGTTCATGGGCGAGGGCGAACTTGAGGCTATCCTCAAGGCTCTCGGCTGCGAAAAGGGCGACGTTGCCCTCATCGTTGCTGACAAGGATAAGGTAACGCTGCCGGTTCTCGGCGCGCTCCGTCTGAAGATCGCAAAGCAGCTCGACATCATTCCCGAGGGCTGGAACTTCCTGTGGATCGTGGAATTCCCATTCTTCGAGTACGACGACGAGAGCGGCGAGTGGCTCGCTATGCACCACCCGTTCACAATGCCGCTTGACGAGTGCATTCCCTACCTCGACACAGACAAGGCAAAGGTACGCGCTAAGTGCTACGACCTCGTCCTCAACGGCATCGAGCTTTCCAGCGGTTCTATCAGAATCACAGACCCCGAACTGCAGCAGCATATGTTCGAAATGCTCGGCATGACCGACGAAGAGATAAACGCGAAGTTCGGCTTCCTCGTTGACGCTTACAAGTACGGCGCTCCTCCCCACGGCGGCGCCGGCATCGGCCTTGACAGACTTGCAATGCTCATGTGCGGCTGCGACAGCCTGCGCGACGTCACTGCATTCCCCAAGGTGCAGAACGCAAGCGAACTGATGAGCGAGGCTCCCTCCACGGTAAGCGACGAGCAGCTCAAGGAACTCGGCATCGCGATAGTCAACAGCGAAGAATAATTTATCCAGGCGGTGAAGTACATGGAAAAGCACGAATACAAGGAACTTTCAGAGCTTGCAGCAAACGGCGACACAAAGGCATTTGCACGGCTGTATGAAACACTGTACCGTGAGATGTACTACACCGCCTGCTATGCTCTTTCCGACGAAGCGGACGCGGTGGAAGCAGTCACATCCACCGTGCGCGACGGGTTTTCCGCGATAGGAAAGCTGCGGTCGGAGGAGGCGTTCCGTACATTCATGATGAAAACGCTCTGCGCGCGCATTCGGTCGAAATTCAGGGAATACGCAGCG
>HF989472.1:13996-20672 GCA_000432175.1 Eubacterium sp. CAG:786 | reverse complement strand
GCTCTCCCAGCTGAGCTAAACTTCCACATTCTCTTTGCCATCAAGGTTTTTGTTTCTCTGTGTCTTTTCCCTGACGACTATTGTATTATACACCATTTTGTCCGGATTGTCAATAGCTTTTTTAAAAAAAATTAAAAAATTTTAAAATTTCCACACAAACGGCTCTGTTAAGCCGAATAAGCCAAATAATTATAAAAAATGCTGTATCCCGACATGGAACACAGCATTTTTATTATCAGCCAAGCTTATCGCTGGTGCTGAACAGGCAGAGCGTATAAACCACCGGCAGCGCCAGGATAATAATATCGCCAAAGAAATTGAACTTTCCGCTTGCGATGCTGCAGAACAGCGATATCACAGAGAGCAGCGACATCAGCGCGCCAGCAATGAGCGCGGGACGCACCGCCTTCATTCCGCCTCCATGGAGCGCATGCAGACCGAAAATGAACATCACGCCGAAGCCTATCGCCACGATGAGCATGCTCATCAGATTGCCGAGATACCCCATAATGCCGCCGCTGTTTATCATCGAAAACATAGCATAGCGGAAGAAAATGCTCTCGCCGCCAAACAGCACCTTGAAATTCAGCACCAGTGAAAGCACTGCCAGAATGCCGCTCAGCCACGAAGTTACCTTTATCGCATTTTTCATGTTTTCACCTTCAGAGAGCCTTCAGCGCACGCTGACCAATGTCCTTGCGGAAGTGCGCCTTTTCAAACGTGATGGTATCAACCGCCTTATAAGCCTTATCCAGCGCCTGACGCAGATCGTCGCCGGTGGCAGTCACGCCGAGAACTCTTCCGCCTGCGGTGTAGTACTTGCCATTCTCAAGCTTTGTGCCTGCGTGATAAACGTATGCCAGCGCGGACTGTCCCTTTTCATCAAGGCCGCTTATTTCCTTGCCGGTCCCATACATCTCGGGGTAGCCACCGCTTGCGATGACGACGCATGCGCAGGACTTGTCGCTCCACTTGATGTCAAGCTGATCGAGCTTCTCTTCCCATACGGCTTCCATGATGTCAACAAGGTCGGTCTCCAGCAGCGGGAGCACCACTTGCGTTTCAGGGTCGCCAAAGCGGCAGTTGTACTCGACTACCTTTGCACCGTTGGGTGTAAGCATAAGACCGAAATAAAGACAGCCCTTGAACGGACGTCCCTCAGCCTGCATGGCTGCGATAGTGGGCTTGAATATCTTCTCCATGCACTCAGCCTTAAATGCGTCGGTATAGCAGGGGTTGGGGGCGATGGTGCCCATTCCGCCTGTGTTCAGACCCTCGTCATTGTCGTTGGCGCGCTTGTGGTCCATGGAAGATATCATGGGCTTCACAGTCTTGCCATCGGTGAACGCAAGAACAGTCACCTCGGGGCCTGTCATGAATTCCTCAACGACTATCTCAGAGCCGGATTTGCCGAACTTTCCGTCAAGCAGCATGGAATTAACGGCAGCCTTTGCTTCCTCAAAGTCCTTTGCGATGATAACGCCCTTGCCGAGCGCAAGTCCATCGCACTTTATTACTGCGGGATAGCTGTTCTGAGCCTTTATGTACTCTATAGCCTTATCAGCGTCGGTGAATGTTTCATAGCCTGCGGTGGGTATGCCGTACTTCTTCATCAGCGCCTTTGAGAACACCTTGCTTCCCTCGAGGATAGCGGCATTCGCACGGGGACCGAAAGTCTTGAAACCTGCTTCGTTGAGCCTGTCGACCATTCCCATAACGAGGGGATCGTCAGGGGCAACAAAGACAAAGTCAGGCTGCAGCTTCTTCGCAAGCTCCAGAATTCCGTCAAGGTCGGTCGCCTTCACCGGAAAGCACTCAGCCAGCGCGGAAATTCCTCCGTTACCGGGAGCAGCCCATATCTTGTCAACCTTGGGAGACTTTGCCAGAGCGGTGATTATCGCATGTTCGCGTCCGCCTCCGCCTACTACCAGAATATTCATATTGATAACGTCCTTTCGAAAGTAAAAAATACTGCATGTTTATTTTATCATATTATCTGACTTTTTTCAAGGCATTTTGCAAAATTATGCGATTTGACTTTTTCGCAGTGCAATGCTATAATAAACGCAGTAAAACAGCAGAAAGGAACGCCATGAAATTACGAAATCTGGCTGCCGCGTCACTCGCGCTGCTCACCCTCACCGGGTGCAGCGCTGAAAAGCCGCAGTCCCTTGAAATATATGCAATGAACACGCTGATGTCGATGAGCGCTTACGGTGAGAATGCCGGAGAAGCCCTTGCAGCAGTTTCCGCAAGAATGAACGAGCTTGAACAGGAGCTTTCCGTGACGATAACCGAAAGCGACATAAGCCGCGTGAACACAGCCGCAGGAAAGCCCGTTGATGTCTGCGACGACGCCCGAAGGATCATCGAAGAAGCACTGGAAATATCAGCGCAGACCGATGGCGCGCTGGATATCACGATATACCCGGTGGTAAGCGCCTGGGGCTTCACTACCGGGGAACACAGGGTGCCATGCGCCGGGGAACTTTCGCAGCTGCTGGAACTCACCGGCTGGGAGGAGGTCCAGCTTTCCGGCAGCACAGTCACGCTCCCAGAGGGATTTGAGATAGACCTCGGCGCGCTGGCAAAGGGCTATGCCGGGGACTGCGCAGCTGAAATACTCAGCGGGTACGGGGTTTCCTCTGCGGTACTTAATCTCGGCGGAAATGTCTGTGCGATAGGCTCAAAACCCGGCGGCAAGCCCTGGAAGGTAGCCGTCACCGACCCCGGGGACATCTCCGCATACCTTGGCACGCTCACGGCAAGCGATGAGTTCATCGTCACATCAGGTAAATACGAGCGCTGCTTCACCGCTGAGGACGGAAGCACATATCACCACATAATCGACCCCGCGACCGGATATCCGTCGGAAAACGGCGTCGCTTCCGTCACAGTCGTGGGCACGCAGGGAATTCTCTGCGACGCGCTGTCCACTTCCCTGCTGGTCATGGGGGAAGAAAAAGCATGCGCTTTCTGGCAGGAGCACGGCGGCTTTGAAATGATAATCGCGACTGACGACGACAGACTGCTGATAACCGAAGGGCTTTCAGAGCGTTTCACGCCACAGGACGGGCATGTGATTACCACAATATGTGCAGATTGAACGAATTTCGTTCTCGCTTTTGCTGAATTTTGGCGAATATTATAAAACCCCCTTGATTAATTACCACAAATATGTTATTATAGTATCAGCAGGTAATTTTTTAGCAAAGGGGCGAAAGCTTATGACAGTATTTAATGGTAAAGGCGTTTACGGCGCGATAGTGTCCGGCAGCGTATGCATGCTGAAAAAGCCGACGCTCCGCACAGAAAAGCTCCATATCAGCGACGCTGCCGCGGAAATAAGCCGTTTTGAAGAGGCAAAATACACCGCGGGTCAGCAGCTGCAGGAACTGTACGATATGTACATCGACCAGATCGGCGAATCCAACGCGCAGATATTCAATATCCACATGATGATGCTGGAGGACGAGGATTACTGCGGCTCCATCACCGGAATGATCGAAAGCGAAAGTGTCAATGCAGAGTATGCGGTGCAGCAGACCTCCGAGGTTTTCGCAAAAATGCTGGAATCCATGGATAACGAGTACATGCGCGCACGCTGCGCAGATGTACGCGATGTTTCACAGCGGCTTATATCCATTCTGTCGGCATGCCCGATGGATCTCAGCGATATTCCGGAAAACGCCATAGTCTGCGCTGACGATATAACCCCCAGCGAGGCTGCGGCGCTTGAACAACGGCATATCTCCGCATTCGTGACTGCTTTCGGCTCGCCGATATCGCACACCGCGATACTCGCGCACAGCATGGATATCCCTGCAGTCATCGGAACCGGAGAGGATCTGCTGACAAAGGCCCGCGACGGTGACGAAGTCATCGTGGACGGCTTTGCGGGTCAGGTCATACTCAGCCCGGACGCGTATGCTAAAATAAGGCTCAACGCCAAGAAACACACGCGCTCCCGTGCAGCTTCCACCGCAGAAACACGCACCGCTGACGGCAAACGCATAATCCTGCTGGTCAGCGATACTATGGATATCCCCGAATTTGCGGACGGGATTGCTGCGCTCAACTGCGCTGAAATGCCCGATGAAGCCAGCCAGTTTGAATTCGACCGCAGCGTTGCCGAAATCGCGGAATACAGCAAGGCTGTCATCTGCCTGCCCGCGATAAAGTCCTCCGACCCGGACAGATACGAAAAATATCAGATGCAGATACGCGCGGCGATAAGATCCTGCACGCACGGCAGCCCCAGCGTGCTTTTCCCGAAAGTAACCTCCGTGACAGAAGCGCGTAAGATACTCAACGCCTGCGACGAAATACGCAACACGCTTATTTCCGAGGGGTATGACTGCTCCGAAAATTCCAGGCTGGGATTTATGATAGACACCCCTGCCGCTGCAATAATCAGCGACATGCTGGCGCCGATGTCCGACACCCTGATGATAGACAGCGACCTACTCGCACGGTGCCTTCTCGCACGCTCCGAGGTGAGCGTGTTCTCTGAGGAATTCGCCGAGGGTCAGCGCGTCGCGGTCATGCGTATGATAAGCTTCTGCGCTCGCAATGCAGTAAAGAACGGCGCGCGCATCGGAATATGCGGCTCCCTTGCGGCTGACACTTCGCTCACGGAAGAATTCCTGCAGATGGGCATAGACAAGATATGCATTCCGCAGCATATGCTTGGTGAAATACGCGCGGCTGTCATGAACACAGATCTATCCGACGTGTGATTTTAGTGATTTCCACAGTTTTTTTCATCGCAGGAAAAATATTTGTGCGTAACTACAAATATCATAAAATTATCCTGACGGCTGCAACCTATTTAATGTATACATGGTTTTATTAGTAGAAAGCTGACATTCTGCTCTGAAAGAGAGGTAATGACCATGAAGAAATTTGCTTCCATAGCCACTGTAATGGCGGCCGCAATATTACTTACTGCGACGGTCTCCGCAGCAGATATTCCGTTAAAGAGACTTGGCAAGACCGCTGAATACAACAGTTCAGCAACTGTCAGCACCGCTTCCCTGCTTTCCAGCAGGTCCGTGAAAAACACGCTGGTGGTAAAATCCGGCGAGGCAATGATCATCCCCGCGGGAAAGAAGCTGGTGCTCAAGCGCGGCTGCCGCGTCAAGGGAACTCTGTATATCCAGGAAGGCGGCAAGCTTTCCGTCAGCGGTGGGACGCTTGAAATAACCGGTTCCGTTATAAACGATGGAACTATTTCGGTCGGCTCAAAGGCTTCCGTCAATATTAAAAAGAATGGCGAACTGTACACTTCTGCAAGCGGTACGTTCAAATCCACCACAAAGAACATCACAATAAACGATGATTCAACCACCGTATGCCTTGGCACAGCCAGCATTTCAGGCTGCAGCGTCGGTTCAAAGAAAGCACTGAAGCCCGACCTGGTTTCAGCGGTGAACAGGACCACCGACCCCAAAACCGGTGGCGTGATCGACTCAAGCAAGATTTCTGCAGACGCCGCTGCCAGCATGGTGAACGTAGGGTACTTCCTGGATCAGACTGTTCCCGTTAAGGCAAACACACAGAACGCTTCGCTGCTCTTTGACAACGGCAGTTCTCTGAAATTTTCATTCATCAACGGGGAACTTGCGTCTATCGGCGACGCAGAAATGAGAGAAATAATGCTCACAGCAGATATCACCGACCCGATCACGGCTTATTCTGAAAAGCTGACCGACATGTGGCTGAAAAAGTGGAAAACCATCAGCGCCGACAATGCCATGGTGCTCCCGCGGCTCACTGTTTATACCTATAAGATGAGCGACGGAAGCTGGTTCGCAGCGCTCATCTATTCTTCCTACAAATCTAACGACGCAGTGTTCTACAGACTGGCAGACGGCAATGTGACTGAACTCGGTCAGAGCAAGTGCGGTCTTAAGCTTGAAATGTTCAAGAAAAACGGGAACTACATTCTGCACACCACAAACGTTCTTACTTCACTGGCTGGCGCCGATAGTTCAGGCGTTGACGGAAAAATCGTCACCGACACCACCGACTACTATTTCTCCGTGAACAAGAACAGGATGGATACCGTCGGCATATTTGAAGAAACCGCTTTCGGCGATAAGGTTGACGGCTGGTTCACACAGAACGACGGCAAGAACACGAGCATTCCGGCTTCGCAGTACGACAAGCTGCAGAGCAACATCATCAGCGGTTATACCCTGGTTTCCAGCGAGAATTTCGACAAGAACGGCGACCTTAACAGCGATGATTTCTATAAGTTCACCGAAAAGAACGTTGACGGTCTGAGAAATCTTTTCAGGCAGAAACTCACTGTACTTGAAAGGGTGGACATTGATTTCACGGCGCAGTAATGATACTTGACACCACAACGGTCATGTGCTATAATTAGTTTGTACGTGATCACACAAGGCGGTACGAATACGTACCGCCTTTTTTTTCAGCGGCAGACGCCACAGAACAATAAAGGAGAATGCACATGCGTAACATCACAGTCGCAGCAATACAGATGTCAGTGCCGGAAACCCCGGAGAAGTCCATCGCAAAGGCAGAAAAACTGGTGCGCCAGGCAGCAGCCGGGGGCGCGAACGTAATACTTCTGCCGGAGCTTTTCGAGAACTGGTATTTCTGCCAGGAACGCCGCTACGACAGCTACAAGCTAGCTTCCACAGCGGAT
>HF989472.1:9089-13972 GCA_000432175.1 Eubacterium sp. CAG:786 | reverse complement strand
AGCGGATGAGAACCCGGCGGTTCGGCACTTCCGCAAAGTTGCCGCGGAACTCGGCGTCGTCATGCCGATAAGCTTCTACGAGCAGGACGGAAACGTGCTCTACAACAGCATAGCGATGATCGACGCGGACGGCTCGGTTATGGGAGTTTACCGCAAGACGCATATCCCCGACGACCACTTCTACCAGGAGAAATTCTACTTCACCCCGGGTGGAACTGGCTTCAGGGTATGGGACACTCGCTTCGGCAAGATAGGCGTAGGCATCTGCTGGGATCAATGGTTCCCGGAAGCTGCACGGTGCATGGCTCTCATGGGAGCCGAGGTACTTCTCTACCCCACCGCTATTGGTTCCGAACCCGTTCTTGAATGCGACAGCATGCCGCACTGGCAGCGCTGCATGCAGGGTCACGCGGCTGCAAATCTCGTTCCGGTCGTTGCAGCTAACCGTATCGGCACCGAGACCGTCAAGCCCGACAGCGAAAACCAGAACCAGTCCTCGGCGCTGACTTTCTACGGCAGCAGCTTCATCGCAGACAACACCGGCGCGCTGGTGGAATGCGCAGACCGCGCCAGCGACTGCGTACTCACCCACAGTTTCGACCTTGACGAGCTGCGCGACATGCGGCTCAGCTGGGGCGTATTCCGCGACAGGCGCCCCGAAATGTACGGAAAAATAACCGAGAGGTAACGATATGAGAGTACTTGACACCACCCCGCAGCAGGACGGCTTCTACATGCCCGCGGAATTCTCACCGCATTACGGCTGCATTCTGATATTCCCGGAGCGCTCGGACTCGTGGCAGTACGGCGCTTATGCGGCAAGAAAGGCGTTCGTGCAGGTCTGCACGGCAATAGCAAAAAGCGAGAAAGTAACCGTCTGCGCCAGCGCAAGGCAGTACGAAAACGCCCGCAGAATGCTCCCCCCGCATATACGCGTGGTGGAGATGTCCAGCAACGACAGCTGGGCGCGGGATTACGCCCCGACATTCGTCACAAACGGCTCTGTTATCCGCGGCGTCAACTGGAGTTTCAACGCATGGGGAGGACTGGTGGACGGGCTGTATTTCCCGTGGGATCAGGACGACAGAATGGCGCGCAAGCTCTGCGACCTCTATGACAAGAACATGTATGACGCCTCCGGATTTGTGCTGGAGGGTGGCTCGATACATTCCGACGGCGAGGGAACGATACTCACCACCGAAGCCTGCCTGCTCAGCGCAGGCAGAAACCCCGACCTCACGAAGCAGCAGATAGAAGAAAAGCTGCTGGAATACCTCGGAGCCAAAAAGGTGATATGGCTGGAGCGCGGTATTTACAACGACGAGACCAACGAGCACGTTGACAATATCTGCGCTTTTGTGAAGCCCGGCGAAGTAGTGCTCGCATGGACCGACGATGCCTCCGACCCACAATATGAGATGTCCCGTTCCTGCCTTGAGATACTGGAAAACTCCACCGACGCAAAGGGGCGCAGAATAAAGGTGCACAAGCTGTACCTCCCGAAGCCCGTGACTATCACCGCAGATGAATGCGACGGGCTGGACACCATGGACTTTGAGCCGACCAGGACCCCCGGAGAACGTCTTGCGGCAAGCTATGTGAACTTCTACATATCCAACGGCGCAGTGGTCATGCCGTTCTTCAACGACCCTGCCGACGAGCCAGCGCGCCGCAAGCTGCAGGAACTTTTCCCGGAGCGTGAAATTATACCGGTATATGCCCGCGATATTCTCATAGGAGGAGGAAATATCCACTGCATAACCCAGCAGATACCCGCATTCACAAGTGAAGAATAAAGGAGCGTGCGAATGAAGAGAATACCTGCCATTATTACGGCTGCAGCCATCACCGTTACACTTTCCGGCTGTCAGCTTCTCAGCAAGCCGGAAAGCAATTCCGGCTCGACCAGCGAACCTGATACCACGACCGTTCATACTCCGCGTACAGAAGCGCCGCAGGAACCCAGCGTCATTACCCAGGACATCGACATGTTCACTGTTGTTGAACTCCCTGTCGTGCGGGAAGAACTGAAGGTAAACGGCGCCGACCCGTGGCTCTATGACTTCAGGTATATCGCGGCGTGCGGTTACGGCGCGGACGACAGCTTCCGCGATACCGAGATGTACTACGGGCTTTCAGGCGAGATCTCAAGCCGCTCGCTCAGCTACTGCTTCTACGACCACACGGGCGAAGTAACAGTAAAGGACGCTGCACTTTTCAGTGAGAATTCCAGCGAACCCCTAGTCATCAAGGACAAGGAAATCAGGATGGATACCACGAAAATGACCCGGGGGCTGTATTCCATCACCGCTGATCTTTCCAACGGCAAGACCGTGCGGCTGCCTTTCTATGTCGGCGATAGCGGGACGTATTTCTGCTCAATGACCCCGGACGAGGAAGCCGCGTCGGGATTCAGCGCCCACAGGGAGAAGCTTTACGACCTCATCAGCGAATACGGCGT
Source organism: Eubacterium sp. CAG:786 (assembly GCA_000432175.1). GTDB lineage: Bacteria > Bacillota > Clostridia > Oscillospirales > Ruminococcaceae > CAG-115. The sequence continues at coordinate 11,511 of HF989472.1, read as the reverse complement.
GAAGCCCGGAAACAGCTACGACCTCACTCACCTCGCATATCCCCACTACCCATACAACGACCAGATAAGGTGCGACACCGAGCTGTGGGCAGACCTTTCGTCAGAGATAACAGAGCCGGAATGGTCGGACGCGCACAAGCTTCTTGCCATACACGACTGGATAACGCAGAACCTCGCGTTTGACCAGTACGTTGCGGATAATCATTCCCCCCGCGCGGAAATGAACACCGACTGGAGCGGAAAATATAATATGTACGACACCCGTGCCGGCGTCTGCTGGGACTTCTCAAATGCCATGATAACCATGTGCCGCGCCCAGAATATCCCCGCAGTAAGCGTTGAGACTGCAGACGGAAGCCACATGTGGGTCGCAGTCTACGTCAACGGCATATGGACGGATATCGACCCCACGGACGACGTTCTCCGCATGGTTTACGGTGAGGACCTCACGGACATTTCCGACAGCGACAAAATATTCTGCTATGACGGGTACTACTCCCCGGAAACAGGTTCTTCTTACAGCGAGCCGGGGACACTCAACCAGCAGCTGTGGACATGCGAAATAGACTCCGACGGACTTTATGTAAGACGACCGATATAAAATTATCCCCTCTTCGCTCAGGAAGAGGGGATATGTTTTAGTAACGAGCGTCCAGAATTCCGCAGTCAGATGACATGTTGTCTGAAAATATAGGGAGATCCATGTCAACAACACCGCGCGGGATATTGTCGCCATAATATGCACGACCATATAAAGCACGATTTCCAATATATTTTATACTTTGGGGGATTTCAAGTCTGTTTTCGCAGCTCAATGCAGACGTACCAATCGTCTGAACGCCGTCGGGTATCTTGTAATCCCCTGGTTTTCCCTCAGGGAATTTCAGAATCTCCGTCATTGATTTATTGTAAACCACTCCATCGTCATCAGTATAAACCTTATTATCATCAGCAATGTTGATACTCTCAAGAGAGGAACATCTGTTAAATGCATATTTGCCAATACTTTCAACACTTGCGGGAATGTCAATAGCACTGATATCCGAACATCTTGAAAAAGCACCCGTGCCTATTTTTATAAGTGAATCGCTCAGCTTTACGTCTGTCAGCTGTTCACAGCCGCCAAATGCCCAATCGCCTATCTCGCGGACTGAAGAAAGGTCGGCTTTGCCTGCTGCCCCATTGTCTCCGGCGATGTATATTTCCTTAAGTTCCGTGCAGTTATAGAATGCGTGTGCTCCAATTTTAGTAACCGTAGAGGGAATGCTCAGTTCTGAAATGTTTTCTCCGCTGAACGCATAACTTCCGATTTCCGTCACGCCTTCAGGCCATGACAGCGTTTCCGGCGATATTGACCAGCCGGTTATAACAAGCTCTCCATCTTCTTTCTCATCATATATGTATTCCGCATTGAGAAAACAAACATCAACGTCGTCGAAATAATTTTGTACAACATGATATCCGGCACGTAAATCGTAGTCGTTTTTTTCGTCAGAGTCCCGCATAATAACTACAGACGCAGTGGCGTCAGATGTCGAAACCGCACTGTCGGCTATTTCTGCAACCCTTTTTCCGTCTATTTCATCTGGAACAACTATGCCTATCTGCGCAAGGGTATAGTCCGTAACCACAATGTCATTCCCGTTGGCTGTATATGTAAGCAATCCTACTGAGCCATCACTGTCGGCAGAATACACCGGAACCCGGTAAGTCTGCTCAGACAAACTGCATCCTGAGATCGTGGTACCAGCAATTATCGCTGCGGCTGCAGCAAATATCATAACGATGCTTCTCTTTTTCAAAGTTATCCCTCTCATTCTCACGTCTAATACTAACAGACGTTTTTTTCTCAAAAATCATATTTATAGTATATATCAAAATAATAAAAAAGTCAATAGTCTGTTTAAAAAAAGAAAAAATATTTATAGTATATATACATAACGAGTGGAAGGGGAAATAAAATGAGTGACGCGGTAAAAAAATTCGGGCAGCATATAAGGTACTATCGACGTGAAAAAAATCTCAGTCAGGAACAACTTGCAGAATTATGCGGGCTTCACCCGACATATATCGGGCAGCTTGAACGCGGTGAGAAAAACGCTTCCATTGAAACCGTGATACAGCTTTGCAAAGGTCTGGACATTACTCCGTCAGTCCTGTTCGAAAATATAACGACCGCTACTGACGATACCCCAGCTAAACAAGCCTATGAACTGTTTCTCAGCTCTCCTTCAGACAAACAGGAACTTTTACTTGATATCCTGCGCAAAGCCATACAGCTTATAAACTAAAAAATCCCCTCTTCCTGAACGAAGAGGGGATTTTTACTGATGTCACTTATGGTTTTCTTCGAACCACTTTGCTGCCATCATCGGTGAAAGTACGAAATCAAGCACTTCCTGTGCGCCGTCATAAACAGCGC
>HF989472.1:0-9055 GCA_000432175.1 Eubacterium sp. CAG:786 | reverse complement strand
GCTCTCCTCACCGGAACCTGCCTCGCAGATATCGTAAGTCACCTGCGGACGGTACTTTATCCTGCAGTAAAGGAACTCCGGAGGAATGTAGTCTATCTGGGCAATCTCCTCCAGCCACAGGAACGGCGACATGCCGCCAATGGAAACATCGTCGATTATCCAGCCGCCAGCCGCGTAGGAATCATTAGCGCAGAGGTACAGCGAGAACTTGAACTTCTGCTCCTTGCCGGCTTCATTAAGCAGACCTATCGAGAAATCCTTAAGGATAAAGCTGTTTATCATGTTGGACTCGTAGCCGCAGCACGGGCAGGAAGCGCCATAGCCATACAGCTTTGCATTGATGTCGCGTGCGAAGTAATTCTTGTACAGCCTGGGGTCCTTTATTCCTGCAATGCGCCTTACCTCGCCGCGCAGATAGTTAAACTCGCGGTGCTGTATAGTGGGTATCGGCTTATAGTAATAGGGTATCTGGTCAACCAGCACCTGGTTCGGTTCCTCGGAGCTGGAATACAGCACGCTCAGCGCTGCGCCGGTATGCCCTGTCAGAATGAACTCGATGAACTTCGCGAACTGCGGCTTGTTAAGGCCGTCACGCAGAACAACATACTTTAAAGTTTTTGCCTCCAGGTCGGACGGAATTCCGTCTGCCGGGTCGATAATGCGGAGTATCTTGTCATTCTCGCCAAGAAGCGCAACCCTGCTCAGACCAAGGTCGCAGGTGTATATCTTCGCGATTTTGTCGGCTACTGCCTCTGCGGTGCCAAGGGCAGGCAGAACAGTGAGAATTTCCTCGGCGTCGTAGTCATATCTGCCCGGATTATACGGAAAGTCGAACACACGCCCGTTGAACATTCCGCTCTCGATGAGTGTGTAAACATCGCCGATTATCTCCAGCAGATCGGTGTTGCTGATATTCGGGGGGATCATGAACTGCTTGCCGTAAGCGGAGAATCTGTAGCGCTTGTTGATATCCAGCGCAAGAGTTACTTCACCGCCCTGGCTCTTGATCTCACGCAGGAACGTCATGGTATCCTTGCCGTTGGTGAACGAATTGACAAGCAGCGTGATCACCTGGTTGTAGATCTGATGGCTCTCAAAGCGCATCTCATGGCTCTGGATAACGTCCATTGCCTTCTTGAGATTTGTTATCTGTATCTTGGATATCTCGAAATGTATCTCGCTTCCGCCCGATGTGATGATGAACTGGAAGTACTTCATGTCGATGCGGTAGGAATCGCCGAACATCTCATCAATTACCCTGAACGCCTCTTCAAGAGCGTTCTCATCGGCAACAGCGCCGTTGACGATGCAGTTCTTGAGTTTCAGGCTGATGATGTTCATGAAGCCATCGGACAGACCGTAATCCTTTATGTTGCGGTTCTTGTCGGAGCACATGATGTAGTCGTGTCCGTCCTGACGGAACGAATATGCATACTCGACGCCCTTTTCATTGGTCTCCTGACGGTACCAGTCGTACTTAGCCGCGAATACACGGTCGCCGTCCTCACCGTACCACTCCTGCATCTGGTCAAGCTCTGCAAGAAGCATCCGGGAAGCCTCGCCGCTGTCGTGGGCCTCAATATCGGTATCTGCCCTCTCGGTGTAGTAACCACGCTCGCGCAGTTCAGTGAATGTCACAGGCTCGTCGCGACCCGGGAACTTGACGGAAATGTTCTCTGCGAACTTCTCACGAAGCCCCTTAACCAGCGAACTTGTGATTATGTAATTGTAGAAGAACTCAAACACATACTGCGCGGGTCTGAGCATGTAGCGCTCAGGGTTGTCAGGGCGCTTGGTGAGCTGCAGTACGAACAGTCTGCGGTATTCATCAACGATGTCGATGATATCCTCTTCGATCTCAGCGGAAACTTCCTCGATGCAGTCGTGACGTATACCTGAACGGTTGTTGGTAATGTATCTGTTAGGAACGCTGACAAAGAACGCGGACAGCTGCTCCTGCAGGAACGCCTGACGGCTCGCCTTGACAAGACCGGTCAGCTCAAAGGTGGAGAAGTAATTGTACTTGCTCATCAGCACCTTTGCAGCCTCGCGCTTTGCGCCGGAAATAGCGAACGGAATAAGGTAAACGAAGCCGTTTTCCTCCATATGGATAAAGTCGGCAACGGACTTTCCGTTCTCGCTGAAGCGTATCTTCGGCAGACCGTTCTCAGCCTGCGAGTGCTCCTGTATCTTGTAAACCACCTCGGGCTTACCGAAAGAAATAACGGCAATGTTGAAAGTCCTCGACGGAGTTTCCTGCTCGTCGGCGGCTTTAAGGTGCTTCTTTCTGATGAACGCAAAGCACAGGTCGACCATGTTGATATAGTCGCCCTTTTCAGATGTCATCGTGACAAGATTGTGGTGCAGCTTCTTCTGGTCTTCCTCGTCCAGCGCGAATACTATTTCGGTGTGCTTGAACTGCGGTGCGGTGAGCTCCAGCTCGCGCACCTTTAGCGTTCCACCGTCGTTTACGACGCGCAGCGAATAGTTATTGGAGCGCATCTTGAACCAGTCAACATTCGCGAATACGCTCTTGGCGCCAAGACCGAAACGACCCTCGCGCTCCTTGTTTCCGTCGTTTCTGCCGACGGAAAGATAATAGAATACCTGCTCCAGAGAAAATCCTGTTTCATTATAAGTCAGCTTTACCTGACCCTCGTCCAGGAATTCGATCATGACCTTGATGTCATTTTCCTCATAATCGCAGCCGAAAACGTTCTGCAGCAGCTCTCTTATGATAGATTCCCTGGGGTAATCATTCACCATGCCAGCGACATTTATTGCGCTTCTGCCGGTGTACATGCTGTTGAAGTAATCCTTGAACGGTGTACTGTCTACCTCGCCGGAATAGAGCATTGTCTGTATCTTCTGCAGTACCTGATTCATGCCCTCCCGGTCGCCGGCTGTGTGGCGCTCAAAGAAGTCACCAAGGAGCTTTTCGACCTGCTCGTTGTTTTCGCTCATAAATACGCCCCGTTTCTCCGCACTTCTTGACTGCACCCCGCCCCGTGCGGTACGACAGGGTAATGCAGTAAATCACATTTTGATGGCGGTCAGATGCCGTCGTTGTAAATCTTTATAAAGTCCCTGAATGAACGAACGCTGTCCTGCTCGCGCACTCTGTAGCGCCATACGCCGTAAAGCACAGGGTACTGAATGCAGTCGTTGAGGGACTGTATATCGTTCTTTATCATCAGGTGATAATTTGCGCCGTTGTGGAGTTCGTCAATGCGTTTGCGAGCCTCTGCAAGACCTGCAACAGCTTCTCCACCGAAGGGCTGCGAAGCCGGGTCGGCGTCAAGGCTTGCCGCTGTCTTTGCAAGAATATCGTCAGGGACAGCGCTCAGCACGCCGTCATTCTCCTGACACAGGCCGTGCAGCTTTGAAACCGCAGCCGCGATGTCCTCCTTTGAAGATTTCTTTTCAAAGCCGTAGAACCTGCACACCTTTTCAAGAAGTCTGCCTGAGAACTCTGCAAGCTGCTTGGAATTCGTGATCCTGGCAGCGCCCAGCAGTTCGTAATCTCCCTTGAACTTCTTTATAAGGTCGTAGCAGTTGTCCACCTCGCTGGAATAGCTCTCAGCGTAACCAAGGTCAGCGACAAGATCTGCCAGGAATCCTGCTTTTTCATCGGTTTCCAACAGGATATTTCTTGCGGGAAGGCTTCCGCTGAATGCGTCAGGAAGCGCAGCGTAAAGCGCCTTGCTAAGCATTCTGCTGTCGAACAGCCCGTTGGTGTCCCGGAACATAACGAAGTGCCTGTCATTCTCGTGCCTTACGCCGTGTCTTGTCATGCGGCGCTCAAGCAGCGCAGGCGAACCGGGAAGTTCGTAATTTATAACATAATTTATACGGTCAAGACCCTCTCCCACAGCGCCTATGTCGTCCATGGAAAGCACTATCTTCGGGTATACCGTGCTGTCGTCCACCTTAAGTTTTCTCAGGATATCCTTGTTGCTGAAAAGATCTCCCCTTGCGGTCTTGATAACGCTGTCGGAATAAACGGCAGCGAGCGTTTTCCGCAGGAATTCCACCGTGTTCTTGTCGCAGCAGTAAACTATCGCGCGGTCGTTTTCAGACGCGGTGATGTTGTCTGTCAGCTTCAGGAACTCGTCCAGTTTTTTGTCCACAGCGCGCATTTCTGCAACGTCGGACGGGGTATAGATCGGCTTTTTGAGCGTGTTCTTGAGCTCATCGACATCGTATTCCTCAAGGACGCAGCCGCCGTACTTGTAACTCGGCAGCCCGGTCCTGATATCCATTCTGCGGCGTACTCCTGAAAGGAACTCTGCGTCGATGGTGTAGTTCACGATCTCAACATTGCGCCTTATATCGCCGGTGTAAATACGCTTGTCGCCGGCTGCGAGAACTGGCGACTCCGGATCCAGCGGGAGCGCGTCGATACCCAGTGCAATGCCATCGGCAGCTTCGTGAAGTTCCTCGTCTGCAAGAAGCCCTTTGACAAGCGAACTGAACGCCGAAACGTCCTCCGGCTTTTTCTCGGGGAACTGCGTGATGACCAGCAGCCTTTCCGTTTTCCACGGAATATTGTCCTGCCAGTGCTTGTAATCAGGCACATCGGTATTCTGCTCGTCGTCTATAACTATCAGATCCCACTGAAAATCAGCGGGTATCTTCGCCTTAAGCCCATTTGCGCTTTCAATAGTGTCGGACGGCATAAGATAGAGGTTAGAGCCGTCGCGCGAGAAGAAAATGATCTCATTTGCAGCGCCTGATACTACCTTGAAATCTGCGCCTATGCCTGTCATAAGTATCCTGTACCAGCCGTAAAGCACGCGTCTTGACGTTATCAGCAGGATATTCGGCGTTTCCTTTTCAGCAAGGACGTCGTATATGCAGATGCTCGCCTTGGTCAGCTTTTCAGAGCCAAACTCGCAGCACATCAGCGAAAAGCCGAATTTGCGGAGCTTTTCTGCCGGCGCAAGATTTGCTGCTGACAGCTCCATTCCGCCGAGCGGTATCCATTTCACACTGTTGCCACTCACCTAGCACACCCCCGTAAATACTTTGTATATGTCCGCCCTGCGATAATTCAGAGCGGAATGTCATAACCGGAAAAATAAGTAAAAAACTACTTCCGGATACAACGAACCATATAAGCATTATACTACAAAATTCCGAATATTACAAGTCTGTTACAGCCGCTCCCGATAAAAAATACAGCGACGTATTTTTGGCTATTTTGCACAAAGAAAATGCCGAAGAATGTGCTTTACTTTTTGGCAAATAAATGATAAAATATCTTTAGCGGCTGAATTTGCCGGAAAATCAGGGCATAACGCCCGGACTTGAAAGGATATCATCATGACCGAACAGGAAATCAAGGAAGCCATATGTGATGTCGGGCACAAGCTCTGGCAGCTGGGATTTGTCGCAGCAAATGACGGAAACATCTCCGCAAGGCTGCCCGACGGCAATTTCATAACCACCCCCACCGGTACCAGCAAAGCAATGCTCAGACCCGAAATGCTAATCAAGATGAACGCAGACAACGAGGTCGTCGAACCAGCTCAGCTGCCCGGATACAAGCCCACCAGCGAGTTCAAGGTGCATCTGCGCTGCTACGCTGCGCGTCCCGAAGTCAACGCTGTGGTACATGCGCACCCCCCGACAGCGACCGGATTTGCCATCGCGCACATTCCGCTGGACGACTACACCATGCCCGAAGCGATAATCTTCCTTGGCAGCGTTCCGATAGCGCCTTATGACACCCCCGGTTCGGTGGGCGTCGCAGACAGCATCGTGCCTTTCCTTGAGAACCACGACACAATACTCATGGAAAACCACGGCGCGCTCACCGTCGGCGTTGACATAATCCAGGCGTACTACCGCATGGAAACACTGGAGCATTTCGCTAAGGTGAGCCTTGTAGCACGCCAGCTTGGCGGCGCAAAGGACCTCCCCATGGACAAGATACAGGAATGCTGCGAGATTGGCAAGAGCTTCCCGATAAGACACCCGGGATACAGAAAATATCACTGAACCAATATGAACATAAGGGAAGCGACAACATAGGATATAGACGCAATAACACAGATATACGACCATATCCACGATGAAGAAGAAGCAGGCAGAATGACCACAGGCTGGCACCGCGGGATATATCCCATCCGTACCACTGCAGAAACAGCCGTTTCCCTGGGCGACATGTAGAACCAGCCGTTTCCCTGGGCGACATGTTCCCTGACGACAAGATATTGGTCCTCCACACTCTGGTTGTGGAGCCTTCCGCGAAAGGAAAAGGCTATGCCCGCGCCTTTCTGGAATTCTACGAGAATTACGCGCTGGAGCGCGGCTGCCATGTTCTGCGCATAGACACAAACCAGCGCAATTCCGCTGCCCGGGCGATGTATGCGAAGCACGGCTGGCGCGAAGCAGGGATAGTTCCATGTACTTTCAACGGGCTTCCAGGAGTACAGATGGTCTGCCTGGAAAAGAAGATCTGATATGTTGCCGCGCAAGTCAGCTGCTGGCTGTGCGCGGCTTTTCACTACCATTTTCACCGAGGAGTTTATTATGTCAAAGACCGTTTTAGTGTTCGATTTTGGCGCTTCCAGCGCACGTGCGATGCTCTGCCGCGTAAAGGACGGCGGCTTCGATATGCAGGAGATACACCGTTTCCCCAACGTCCCAGTCACCGAGGGCGGTCATCTGCGCTGGGACATCGACGAACTGTGGGAACAGATGAAGATCGCCATTGGTTTCGGCGTATTCAACGGTGGATTCGACGCAATAAGCGTTGATACATGGGGCGTTGATTTCGGGCTTATCGGTCAGGACGGAAATCTTCTCGAAAAGCCGGTACACTACCGCGACAGCCGCACCGACGGCATGCTTGAGGATGTCTGCGCGCGCATTCCCGCAGAAACGCTGTTCGAACAGAGCGGAATTCAGCCAATGAGCATAAACACGCTGTTTCAGCTGAATTACCTCATGAAAAACGACAGGAACATGCTTTTCCGCGCCGAAAAACTGCTGATGATGCCCGACCTGTTCGCGTACCTTCTCACCGGGGAATGCCGCAGCGAATTCACCGAAGCCACCACCACGCAGCTCATCGACCAGAAAGCGCGGGGCTGGAATATCCGTCTTATCGAGGCGCTGGGTATCCCGAAGCGAATTTTCGCGCCGCTGATACAGCCCGGAGAGCGTTATGGAGAACTCAAGCAGGAACTTGCCGACGAATTCAGGACCGAGCCGGTGCCGGTATTCGCGTGCGCTTCCCACGATACTGCTTCTGCGGTAATGGCTGTCCCCACTGAAGAGGAGCATTTTGCGTTCCTCAGCTGCGGCACGTGGACTTTATTCGGCACTGAACTGCGGCGCCCGCTGGTGACTGAACAGGCAATGAAAATGGGGCTCACCAACGAGGGTGGAAGCAGCAGCACCACTACCCTGCTCAAAAACATCATGGGACTGTGGCTCATCCAGGAAACGCGCAGGTGGTACAATTCCGCACAGTGCGCGGGCTACAGCTTCGCCGACCTCGAAGCCATGGCGCGGGAATGCGAACCATTTGTCAGCTTCATCGATCCCAATGCACCCGATTTTGCCGCTCCTGACGACATGCCGCTGAAAATACAGGAATTCTGCCGCAAGACCGGGCAGCCAGTCCCCGAAACGCCCGGGCAGATAATGCGCTGCATCTACCAGAGCCTTGCGTGCGAATTCGCACTCACCCTTGCCGAGATATCAGAACTCACCGGATTTGACTACAAGGTGATCAACATGATAGGCGGCGGCACAAAGGATAAGCTGCTGTGCCAGCTCACCGCGGACGCTGCGGGCATTCCCGCAGTCGCAGGCCCCACCGAAGCCACCGCGCTCGGCAACGCGATATCCACGCTCATCGCGCTGGGCGAAATAAGCGATATTTCAGAAGCGCGCCAGATGATAATAAGATCCGGGCTCACCGAGGAATTTCAGCCGCAGGAGCATGAAAACTGGCTCGAACCTCTGCAAAAATACAAAAATCTTACGAGAAACCGCTGATTTTTATTTGTACTCCGAGTACAAATAAAAATAAACGCTTCTGAAAACTGCACAGCAATGTGCTTTACGAAATACAAACTCATATGACGCTGCTGAATTTCTCTTAAACGATACAACGTTTATGCACATAGTTCGCGCAAAATGAAATGCGCTGATTTTCCGCATAACGTCACTGTTTATCGACATTCGTCCTCATGAACCAAAAACAAATAGATTTAAAACCGTATTGTACTTCAAGCACAATGCGGTTTTTATTTTGCAGGCGAAAAAACCGCAAAAAGCCGCAAATTGCGCACAAATTTCGCATAATTCTCTTGACAACAACACACTTGTTTGATATAATAAAGACGTATCGATAGATAAAGACTGTGCGCTGCAACGAGTGCAGCGTGTGAAAGGACTGTTCCAGCATTGAGTACTGTTCGCATGACTGTAGCAAAGGCGATGACAGAGTGCCTTGCCGCCGAGGGGATCTCCACGGTTTTCGGCTATCCCGGCGCCGCTATCTGCCCTTTCTACGATGAATTATACAAAACCGATATCAGGCACATCCTCGTCCGACACGAGGTCAACGGAGGTCACGCAGCCAGCGGCTACGCGAGAATTACCGGAAAACCCGCAGTTGCGATCGCAACAAGCGGTCCCGGTGCGCTGAACCTCATCACCGCTATAGCGACCGCCTATATGGACTCCGTCCCGATGGTGGTCATCACCGGTCAGGTAAATTCCGACCAGATCGGACGCGACGTGTTCCAGGAAGCGGACATCACGGGCTCTGCGGAGCCTTTCGTTAAGCACAGCTACCTGCTCAAGCGCCCCGAGGATACCGCAGAGGTGTTCAAGAGAGCGTTCTACATAGCAGGCACGGGCAGACGCGGTCCGGTGCTGATAGACGTTCCTTTCGACGTTCAGAAAGCTGAAATCGACTTTGAATATCCCGATACTGTGGATATCCGCAGCTATCGTCCCAGCAGCACGGGCAACGGCAACCAGATAAAGCGCGCAGCGGCACAGCTCGCAGCGGCAAAGAAGCCCCTGATAC
>HF989471.1:40320-41586 GCA_000432175.1 Eubacterium sp. CAG:786 | reverse complement strand
GCTACAACGGCGCGATGATGGCGAAGTATTCGGAAGTCCCGCTGGAGCAGGTGAAATGCGTGATGGTGCTTGGCTGCCAGGTGCATGGTACTTCCCCGGGTGGGGAGCTTGAAAACCGGCTGAACGCTGCGCTCCCGCTTATTACAGAAAACCCGGAGGTCCCGGTGATAGTCACCGGCGGGCAGGGCAGGGGCGAAGCCATCACTGAAGCGCAGTGCATGAAGCTGTGGCTGACGGAGCGTGGCGTCCCGGAAAGCCGCATCTACACCGAGGAAAACTCCACATCCACCGAGGAAAATTTCGTGAATTCCGCAGAGATACTGGCGCGGCTGGGCATTTCCGACGGGGTGGCTGTGGTGACTAACGATTTCCACCAGTATCGCGCAGAACTTAACGCGCGCCGGGTGGGCGTTTCAGCGGGTCATTATTCATCGGCGACCAGCGCGCTGGTTTTCCCGAATTACATCATCAGGGAACTTGCGGCGCTGTTCTTTGAGTTTATGCACTGGAAGTTCTAGGGCAACACGTCCAAAGACGAGAATTCGTATTTTGAATGCTGCTGCCTTAAAAATTCTATTGCAAATCCGGTGGTTTTGTGGTATACTAATTTCAGACCAATAAAGAATAAGGTGAGCAGATGAACTATTCACTTGACGCAGGCGCGTGGAACAGCGTTTTCGCAGTACCCACCAGCGTTGTTGATAAGTATATAAAACTAGCGGACGGCGCCAGCATCAAACTGCTGATGTACCTTCTGCGGCACGGGGGCGAAAGCTTCACAGAGGAGCAGCTGAAAAACGCGCTGGGTATCAGACGCGACGGCGAACTTGAGGACGCGGCGATGTTCTGGTTCCAGCGGGGAATTATCCGCATGGACGAGGGCACGCTTATTCCCACCGACGACAGCGCGCAGGAGCGCCTGCCGGAGATGGAGAGCGCCGGGCCTGAGCAGAAACCATCCAGTATCCGAAAGGTAGCCGATACCGGTTCAGGGGCTGTGATATACACCTCAAGGGATATCGCGCAGCGAATAAACACCGACAGCGCGGTGAATTTCCTGTTTAAAGAGGTGCAGGCGCTTTACGGCAGGGTGCTCAAAACCACCGAGAGCCGCATGGTGCTGCAGCTGACGGATTTCTACGGGCTTCCCGCAGAGGTTGCAGTGATGCTGCTGAAATACTGCTTCCGCGTTGGAAAGACTACGCCGAATTACATTCTTGCCACCGCGCAGGATTGGGTAAACGAGAATATCCGCACGGTATCAGA
>HF989471.1:35048-40266 GCA_000432175.1 Eubacterium sp. CAG:786 | reverse complement strand
GCGGTTCAGCGTTGAAGAGAATCTGCGCCGCGCCATGGACATGAAAACTAAATTCTCGCCCAACCAGCTGACCTACATAAAAACGTGGTCCGAGGACTGGGGCTTTGCTGAGGATATGATAATCCTGGCGTATGAGATAACCCTTGACAAGACTGGTTCGCTGAATTTCAGCTACACGAATAAAATACTCGAAAACTGGAAGAATTCCGGGATTTTCAACACCGCGGACGCAAAGCGCGAGAGCGAGGAGCGCCGTGGTAAATCAGCCAAGAAGAAGCCCGACAGCAGCAGTTCGTCGATAGATATGGACGATGTAATGGAGGAGCTGCGCAGGCAGTACCAGTGACAGAAAGACGGTGACGCATGAGTTTTAACGAGCAGTATTTCAACGCTGCAATGGACAGGCTGAACAAACGCCGCAGCGACAACCGCATTCTCAGCGACCTGCGCCGTCAGGAAGTCTACGAAAAGCTGCCGGAGTACCGCGAACTTGCGGACAGGCTGGCAGAAACGGGGCACCGTCTGATAATGCTGATAATGCAGGGAGGCGACACCGGCGCGGGCGTTGCGAAGCTTGAGCAGGATAACCGCGACACTCAGCGCTGCATGGCAGAGCTGTTGAAAAAAGCGGGCTACCCTGAGGATTACCTGCAGCCGATATACACCTGCCCGATATGCAAGGACAAAGGGACGGTGGACGGCAAGTGGTGCAGCTGCTTCCACAGGCTCATGCTGGAGGAAACAGCGCGGGAGCTCAACGAGAATTCCCCTCTGGAGCTTTCGTCGTTCGACAGCTTCCGGCTGGACCTTTACCCGGACCAGATAAACCCTGACCTGAAAGTGTCGGAGCGCGTGATAATGCAGCGCAATTTCGAGTATTGCAGGAAGTACGCAGAAAGCTTCACCACCGACAGCGAGGGAATTCTGATGACCGGCGCCACGGGACTTGGCAAGACGCATCTTTCCCTTGCGATAGCTTCGCGGGTGATGGAGCGCGGCTACAGCGTGATCTACGGCTCCGCGCCGGAACTCATGCGCATTCTCGAGCGGGAGTACTTCGGCAAATCCGACAACGACACGATGTCGGCGCTCACGGGGTGCGACCTGCTTATACTTGACGACCTCGGCGCTGAGATGGACAAGGCGCTGTACGGTTCGCTGCTTTATGAGATGATAAACGGCAGGGTGAGCCGCGGTCTGCCGATGATAGTCAGCACTAATTACAACGCCGCGGAACTCAGCCGACACTATCAGGACAGGATATGCTCGCGTCTGCTGAGCTTCCATCTGATGCCGTTTTACGGCAATGATATCCGCAGGATACTGAAAAAGAAAGCTTGAACGCAACTTTCCCGGTGAATTCCGGGTGAAATAAACGCAGGAGGACAAACAAATGGGAAAACTTAGAGTTGGCATGCTCACAAGCGGCGGCGACTGCCCCGGTCTCAACGCCACGATAAGAGGCGCTGCAAAAGCTATCTACGAAGCGTTCGGAGAAGATAAGGTGGAGATAATCGGCATTCACGACGGTTATCACGGGCTTATTCACGGCGTATACAAGAGCATGCAGCCGTCTGATTTTTCGGGAATTCTCACCCAGGGCGGCACTATTCTGGGTACCAAGCGCACTCCGTTCAAGATGATGCAGATAATCGAGGACGACAAGGTGGACAAGGTCAAGGAGATGAAGGACACCTACAAGGACCTCAAGCTTGACTGCCTGTTCACGCTGGGCGGCAACGGCACTCACAAGACCGCCAACATGCTTTCGGAGCAGGGACTGAACGTTATCGGGCTTCCCAAGACGATAGACAACGATATTTTCGGTACTGATGTGACATTCGGCTTCCATTCTGCGGTGGATATCGGCACGGAAGTCATCGACCGTATCCACACCACCGCGAATTCCCACAGCCGCGTTATGGTTATCGAGATCATGGGCAACAAGGCGGGCTGGCTGACGCTTTACAGCGGACTTGCAGGCGGCGCCGACATCATTCTTCTGCCGGAGATACCGTACGATATCAACAAGGTGGCGCAGGCATGCCAGAAGCGCGCTGACGCCGGCAGGAACTTTTCGATACTCGCAGTGGCAGAGGGCTGCTTTGATATCGAGGAAGCTAAGATGAAGAAGAAGGAACGCGCCCGTCTGCGCGCCGAAGCAGGCTACACCACCGCAACAGCCCGCATCGCAAAGCAGATAGAAACCATGACCGGGCTTGAAACCAGGACCGTCGTCCCCGGACACATGCTCCGCGGTGGAAGTCCCTCGGCGTACGACAGAATTCTCGCGACCCAGTTTGGCGCTCACGCGGCGCAGCTCCTCAAGGACGGAAAGTTCGGCTACACCGTTGCGATGGTTGACGGCAAGATCACTGAAAATCCCCTCGGCGACGTCGCAATGAAAACCAAGTTCGTCCCCGTAGACTGCAAGATGGTCAAGACAGCCAGGGACATCGGCATCTCCTTCGGCATATGACGGGTGCCCCGTCAGTCAATACGGCTGTAGGCACCTTAAAGACATGGGGTTTTCACACGACTTAATTACGCGTTCGGCGGGTGACCCCGCCTGGTAATACGGCTGTAGGCGTCTTAAAGACGTGGGGTTTTCACACGACTTAATTACGTGCTCCAAACAGCATTACTTGCATAGGCAAATGAATAGAACGTACTAATTCACACATATTCTAAAAGGACAGAGTTTTTCTGTCCTTTTTTGTGTATAACGGCTATTGAAAAACATATAACAATATGCTAAAATTATATCATGATATTCCCATACAGTTATTCAGGAGGACAAAAGAATGTTCAATATTGCAGTGGCACAATCCGGTGGACCTACCGCCGCCATAAATGCGAGCCTCACAGGAGTGTTCAACGGCGCGGAGCAGAACCCCGAGGTTGATGAGATATTCGGCGCCGAGAACGGCATCGAGGGAATTCTCGGTGATAACCTGCTCAATCTGCGCAGTATTCTCATGGACGACCATGACAAGCAGCTGCTGATGACAACGCCGTCAACGATACTCGGTTCCTGCCGTTTCAAGCTGAAGGACTGGCACGAGGACGAAACCGACTATCTGCGTATCACAGAGGTGTTCAATCGACACAATATCCGTGCATTCTTCTATATCGGCGGCAACGATTCCATGGATACTGTAATGAAGCTGCACAGCTACTTTACTGAGAAAGACATACGTATTAAGGTGGTAGGAGTACCCAAGACGATAGACAACGACGTGACCGAAACCGACCATACCCCGGGTTTTGGTTCTGCAGCGAAATACGTAGCCGCCACCCTGCAGGAAATAATTCGCGACAGCCGCGTTTATTCCATTCCGTCCGTGACTATCGTCGAGATAATGGGCAGGGACGCCGGCTGGCTGGCTGCAAGTTCCTGCGTACTGCGTGCAAATGGCGAACCAGCGCCGCACATGATATATCTTCCCGAGGGTGAATTCTCGCCGGAGAAGTACCTTGAGGACGTAAAACAGGCTCAGCTGCGCTATAAGGCAGTCATAGTTGCGGTTTCTGAGGGAATTACCCCCGGCGACGGGTTCCATTCATCGGAAGCTGTGGACGCGTTCGGTCACAAGTACCTTTCGGGAATAGGCAAGTGGCTTGAGGAATACACCAAAGAGAACATCGGCTGCAAGGTGCGTTCCATTGAACTGAACGTAATGCAGCGCTGCAGTTCCCACATAGCCTCGCTGACAGACCTTACGGAGGCCGAGCGTATCGGCAGGGAAGCGGTAAAAGCGGCGCTTGAATACGGAAACAGCGGTGTGATGATGGCATTTCGCAGAATAAGCAATAATCCCTATCGTGTGGAGATAGTCACAGCTGACATCAATAACGTTGCAAATCAAGAAAAGAAGTTCCCGCGGGAATGGATAAACGAAGCCGGCAACAACGTGACTGTAGACGCGCTGAATTATTTCCTCCCGCTTATACAGGGAGAGCCACAGCTGGAATACAGAAACGGCATACCGGTGCATTTCAGACTGGACCAGTGAGGTGTTCAATTCGGAATTATGAATGCGGAATTCGTAATTTTGGTATCCGCTGACGCGGATAATATAAGGTAACCTCTAAAAACAGGGCGAAAATTTTTTCGCCCTGTATGTTTTTGAAATATTGTCCTGCGTAGCAGGACACCACAATTTCGAATTAAGAATTACGAATTCCGAATTGATTAAATCGCCATTGGCTGGCGGTTTTTTCTTATCAGGTATTGTTCGTACCCATCGTGCGCGGAACGTCTGCTGATGTAACTGCTGATGAACGGCGAAAAGTTGAGAAAGAGTTCCCGGTCAGACTCGCGGCGCAGGAACAGGCTTTCCGGCAGGGTGAATTCTGGTATCTCGTCGGCTGAAAGCAGCACATCGGTGCGAAGCCCTGCGCGGTAGATATCTTCCTGCTGCCTGCGCATCTGTGTGAGTTCCCGGAAGCGCAGTTCAGCCGCCTGCCGTGAGATACCGCACAGGCGTTCTATCTCAGCAGCCGAAGATACCCCGCAGAAATGCAGTACCGTGAGCGGCGCAAGCAGCGCGGCAGCGAAGCGGTCGGCTTCCTGTTCCTGCTCATATGTCGGCCGGAACCTTTCACCGATGATGTGCCCGCAGAGCACGTGCCCGATTTCGTGGGCGGCAGTCCATTTGCGGCGCGGCTGATGGCACAGGGCTGTGTTGAGGACGCAGACGAACCGTCCCTCCGTCATAAGGCTGAAGCCACCGCAGCTGGCGGTCAGGCACAGTTCCAGCCGTGAAATGTCATAAACCCGCGAAAATGTGCTGTAGTCCACGATCTTTATTCCGAAATGATCCGCAGTTGCATGAACTGACACCGGCAGCGAATTTGCCCCGGAGCGTATCAGAGCCTGGTCGGCTGTCATAGCTTGTCCTCCTTGTTGTCCGGCTGGTCGAGAATGCTCCCCGCGCCGTCGCGTTTTTTCAGCCTGAGTTCCGGGGAACCGCTGCGCCGGGTGAAGTTCCTTGCGGCGACAGAGGTGAACCCGTCGGTCACGCGCCGGAATTCAATCTCAGTGCATGCGTCAATGAGCTCTCGCCCGTGGTCGTCGAGTTCGCGGTATTTTGCGAGGTGCTGCCGTTCCGGGGAGATCCGGGCGTTGTAGTAGTCGGAGAAAAGCTCGTTCGGTTCGCATGATAAAGCGGTGAAGAGGCGGTACAGCACCTCTTCCTTGGGGTGACTTATCTCG
>HF989471.1:25397-35037 GCA_000432175.1 Eubacterium sp. CAG:786 | reverse complement strand
TCCTTGGGGTGACTTATCTCGCGCTCGTAGTTCCCGACTGCCGATGGCGTTACACCGAGCCGCCGCGCCAGTTCTTCCTGTGTTATTCCGGCACGCTCCCTGAGTGTGCGTATTCTCTTGCCAATTCCCATAATAGTTCCTTTCGATCCAACGGCAGTCAGCGTGCTGCCGCACTGATACCCCCATACCCGGGGAAGTCGCCCCCGAACCGTTCCAGCAGCTTGTTCAGTCCGCTTTTGCGGAGCATGTAGACCCTGCGCTCGCTCATATAGAGGTCGTAGGACAGCTGCTGCCAGCTTTTGGCGAGTATGTAGTAGCCCTCAATAACGCTGCGCTCTTCCCCGGAGAGGTAGCTTATATAACGCAGCGCGTCTGCCTTTGCGTCGCACATTCGGTCGATATCGTCGTTGAGCTGCCGTTCCAGCCGGGCAAGTTTATTAACGACTTCCTGTGCATATGCGGACGAATTCTGTGCACGATTTGCAATTCTGTGCAGGCGCTCGATATGTTCCACCTGGGTGGAGATCTCAAGCTCCATTGTGCGTGCACGCTCCAGAGTTCCTATAACATCAGACATTGGATCACTTCCTTTGTTCATTAAGTGCGATGTACATGAAACCTATTTGCATGTACAGATTATATCACAAGTAGCTTGGTGTTGTCAAGGGGTAACTGCAAATTTTTTTGATATCTGCAGGAAAAGTTATTAGAAAGCACGCAAAGCGCCGATAAAATGAAATTTTTGAAAGCAAATATTTCATAAACCCTATGTAGCAGTATTATTCAGGCACACACCTGTGCGCTGGCATTAAAAGTAAACGGCTGCCAAGTGGCTTTGGTTCGTCGTTTGCGGTGTGCTGACGCACAATCTGCAAAACTGGAAATGGGGTGGATTTCTGCATGAATTTGCAGGAAAGGGACAATAGTAAAGGATTTTTTAGTAAAATAAATTGTGAAAAATGCACAATTGATGCACTAATATATTGTTGCAAATAAACAAAAAGCATTTTTCTTATGAAAAAATCTCAAAACTATCTTGCAAAATGAAAAAACATGTTGTATAATGAATACAGACCGTAGGGCTGCGGCACATTCCAGCAGTGAAGCTGAGTCTGCCGCCACATAATACCGCCTGCGGAGGAATTTTTTTAGGAGGTTACTTAACAATGGCGTTAACTAACAAGTATCTCGCAGACTTACTGGAGACTGTAAAGAAGAGAAATCCCGGCGAGCCTGAGTTCATTCAGGCAGTTACAGAGGTTTTTGAGACTCTTCAGCCCGTTGCTGAAAAGAGACAGGACCTCATCGACGCAGGCGTATTCGACAGAATCGTTGAGCCTGAGAGACAGATCATCTTCCGCGTTCCGTGGGTAGACGACAATGGCAAGGTTCAGGTAAACAGAGGCTTCCGTATCCAGTTCAACTCTGCGATCGGTCCGTACAAGGGCGGTATCAGACTTCACCCCTCCGTATACATCGGCATCATCAAGTTCCTCGGCTTCGAGCAGATCTTCAAGAACTCCCTGACAACACTGCCCATGGGCGGCGGCAAGGGCGGTTCTGACTTCGACCCCAAGGGCAAGTCCGACGGAGAAGTTATGCGTTTCTGCCAGAGCTTCATGACTGAGCTCTGCAGACACATCGGTCCTGACTGCGACGTTCCCGCAGGCGACATCGGTACAGGCGGACGTGAGATCGGCTACATGTTTGGTCAGTACAAGAGAATCCGCGACGAGTTCTCCGGCGTACTCACCGGTAAGGGGCTTACATACGGCGGTTCTCTCGCAAGAACTGAGGCTACCGGCTTCGGTCTGTGCTACTTCACCAACGAGATGCTCAAGGCAAACGGCAAGAGCTTCAAGGGTCAGACCGTTATCATTTCCGGTTCCGGTAACGTTGCTATCTATGCAACCAAGAAGGCTACCGAGCTGGGCGGCAAGGTAGTTACCGTATCCGATTCCAACGGCTACATCTACGATCCGGACGGCATCGATCTCGATGTTGTCAAGCAGATCAAGGAAGTTGAGCGCGGCAGAATCAAGGAGTATGTTAACAGAACATCTCACAAGAACGCTGAGTACCACGAGGGCAGCGTTTGGGGCGCTAAGATCAAGGCTGACATCGCTCTGCCCTGCGCAACCCAGAATGAGATCAACGGCGACTTCGCAAAGAACCTCGCTGAGAACGGCGTATATGCAGTAGCAGAGGGCGCTAACATGCCTTCTACTCCTGAGGCTATCGAAGTTTACTTCGCTAACAAGATGCTTTACGGTCCTGCAAAGGCTGCAAACGCAGGCGGTGTTGCTACTTCCGGTCTTGAGATGAGCCAGAACTCCATCAGATACAGCTGGACATTCGAGGAAGTTGACGAGAAGCTCCACAACATCATGGTATCCATCTTCAAGAGCTGCGACGAGGCTGCTAAGGAATACGGCATGCCCGGCAACTACATGGCAGGCGCTAACATCGCAGGCTTCCTGAAGGTTGCAGAGGCTATGAAGGCTCAGGGCTGCGTTTAATGCAGAGCCGGTGGCGCTATGAGTGAAAAGAAAACTCACACGATGAAGCAGGACGCTGATCTTGTCCGCGGGAATTCTGACCCCAAGGACCTGCATCTGCACAACGAGCTTCACCCCGACGACAGAAAGCCGGGGAAGGGCGCAAAGGAGAGCAGGCAGTTCCACGATAACTGCAACTTCAACCTCAATCACACCAAATAACGATATCCTCCCCGATTTTCCGGGGAGGATTTTGCTTTATCAGTATTTTGCAAGAAATTCACTTGACTTATTTGTAGAAATGTGATAAAATTAATAGTTAGGAGCTGCTGATTTGCAGCAGCGGTATTTTCAGAAAGAGGGTTCGTATTATGACAAAGATAGATGTGTTCTCCGGATTTCTCGGAGCAGGCAAGACTACTCTTATAAAGAAGCTTCTCAAGGAAGCTTACGCAGGCGAAAAGCTGGTGCTCATCGAAAATGAATTCGGTGAGATCGGTATTGACGGCGGCTTCATGAAGGACGCGGGCATTCAGGTCACTGAGATGAACCAGGGCTGCATCTGCTGCTCCCTGGTGGGTGATTTCGGCAAGGCTCTGGCTCAGGTGCTGGAGCAGTTTCACCCGGACAGAATTCTCATCGAGCCGTCCGGCGTTGGTAAGCTCTCTGATGTGCTGAAGGCAGTCATGAATGTGCAGAATGACGATCTGGTGCTCAACACATATACAACGGTTGTTGACGCTTCCAAGATCAAGATGTATATGAAGAACTTCGGCGAGTTCTATAAGAACCAGGTAGAAACTGCCAAGACGATAATCCTCAGCCGTTCCCAGAAGCTCAGCGAAGAAAAGCTTGCTGAAGCCCTTGCAATGATACGCCAGCTGAACGAGCATGCTACAATAGTCACCACCCCGTGGGACGATATCAACGGCAAGCAGATACTCGAGGCAATGGAGATCAAGAACAGCTTTGCAGAGGAACTGCTCAAGGACGAGGGCATCTGCCCCGTATGCGGACATCACCACGACGATGACGATGATGACGACCATGAGTGCTGCCATCACCACCACGACCATGATGACGACGATGAGGATGAGCACGAGCATCATCACCACCATCATGACGACGACCACGAGTGCTGCCACCACCATCACGACCATGACGGCGATGAGGACGAGCATGAGCACCATCACCATGACGGTGAGGAGTGCAGCTGCGGCCACCATCACCATCATCACCACGGCCACGACGCTGACGAGGTATTCTCGAACTTCGGCGTTGAGACTGCAAAGAAGTTCACCCGCGAGGAACTTGAGAATGCTCTTTCCAAGCTTTCCAGCGAGGAATACGGCACCGTTCTCCGCGCAAAGGGCATCGTTGCCGGCGCAGACGGAACATGGTTCCACTTTGACTTTGTTCCCGAGGAATTCGAGGTGCGCACCGGTTCCGCTGACGTCACCGGCAGAATGTGCGTGATCGGCGCAAAGCTCGCAGAGGACAAGATCAAGGCGCTGTTCGGCGTTTGATCAGATTTGAAAATAACTGCGCCCGGGGGCAAAACTCCGGGCACGGTATTATTCCAGGATAGGAGGAGCACTTATGGAGCTTCCAGTATATATGATAACCGGCTTTCTCGAGAGCGGCAAGACTTCGTTCATTCTCGATACGATTCAGGACAAGCAGTTCTCAAAGGGGCAGCGCACGCTGATAATCGCCTGCGAGGAGGGCGAGGTGGAATACGCGCCCGATATCCTCAAGGCTGCAAAGGCTGAGGTGGAGTTCATCGAGGATGAGGAGGACTTCAACCCCGACCACCTGAACGAACTGGTGAAGAAGCACCGTCCGACCCAGATAATGCTTGAATACAACGGAATGTGGAGCCTCCGCACGATGGCAGAGAAAGCCCCCAAGGACTGGATATTCTACCAGATATTCATGTTCGTTGACCATTCGAAGTACCAGGTTTATATGAACAACATGCGCCAGTTGCTTTCCGATAATTTCTCGGTGGCTGATATAGTTGTTTTCAACCGCTGTGAAAAGGACAAAGTGGATAAAAAGTCCCTGCGCCGCAGCATAAAGGCGCTCAACCCCAAAATCGACATGATGTTCGAGTACAACGACGGCACTATCGAGCAGGGCTTCCAGGGCGACGACGAGATGCCTTATGACCTCAACGCAGACCCCATCGAGATAGTCCACGATGATTTCGGTCTGTGGTATGTGGATATCATGAGCACTCCCGACCGCTATCTCGGCAGGAATGTCCGCGTGCGCGGCATGGTTTTCCGCGCTTCCAACGTTCCCAAGGGGTATTTCGTTATCTCAAGGCGCGCAATGACCTGCTGCGCCGACGATATCCAGGTGGTGGGAATTCTCGTGAAGTCCCCGGAAGAGAGCAAGTTCAAGAACGGCGATTGGGTAGAAGTCACCGGCAGGATTATCGCAGAGAAGCAGGCTGCCTATAAGGGCGAGGGTCCTGTTCTTGCCGCGCATGAGATAAAGGCAACTGAGCCGGCCGCAAGCGAACTCGTATATTTCAGCTGATGGAGAAGATATTCACCGTCCGTCTTTCGCAGGACGAAAAGGCGGTAGAAATACTCGACCAGACCCTGCTGCCGAACCGGGTGGAATATCTCAGGCTGGAAACGGCAGAGCAGCTTTACGAAGCCATCTATGAACTGCGCGTCCGCGGCGCTCCCGCAATAGGCGTGTGCGCCGGTTTCGGAATGTACGTCGTCGCACAGCAGCTTTCCGGCGATATTCTGCCGGAGCTGCGCAGGGCAGGGGAGTATCTCGTTTCCTCGCGCCCGACAGCGGTAAACCTCAGCTGGGCAGTTAAGCGAATGCTTGCCTGCGCGGGAAAATATGCTGACCGCAGCCAAATGCTGAATGCGCTCAGAGCCGAGTGCAAAGCCATCTGCAACGAAGATATCGCGACATGTAAGGCGATATCAGAGAACGGCCTTTCGCTTGTGAAGAGCGGCGACGGAATTCTCACGCACTGCAACGCAGGGGCGCTGGCTGCTGTGGAATACGGCACGGGGCTTGGCACGCTGCTGCTTGGAAAGGAGCGCGGGTATGAGTTCCATGCATTCTGCGATGAAACGCGGCCGCTGCTTCAGGGTGCGCGGCTGACTTCATTCGAACTGAACCACGCAGGGATAGACGTCACGCTGATATGCGACAGCGCGGCGTCCATGCTGATGAAGCAGGGGAAGATACAGGCATGTTTTGTCGGCTGCGACAGGGTAGCTGCCAACGGCGATGTCGCGAATAAGATAGGCACGCGGTCGGTGGCGATAAACGCGAAGTACCACGGGATACCGTTCTATGTGTTCTGCCCGGGGTCCACGATAGATTTCAGCTGCGCGACCGGAGATGATATCAGGATAGAGGAACGCAGCGGAGATGAGATACGCACGAAATTTTTCGCACAGCCGTCGGCTGAGAGTTCCGTCAGATGCTGGAATCCTGCGTTTGACGTCACGGACGCGGAGTTAGTCACCGCGATAGTCACCGAGCGCGGTATCGCGCGCTATCCCTATACAAAGTCGCTGCGAGAGCTGTTCAGCTGAACGGAGGAAACATGAAAATACGCTTTTACAATGCAAGAATTCTCACCATGCAGAACGAGGAAGTCATCACCGGTGAACTGCACACGGACGGCGACAGAATAACGTTCGTCGGCGCTGAAAATATTCCACAGGGAAGCTTCGACCGCGAGATAGACCTCACCGGAAAGCTGATGATCCCCGGCTTCAAGAATGCACACACCCACACGGCAATGACGTTCCTGCGCAGCTTCGCGGACGATCTTCCGCTGAACGACTGGCTGTATGAGCAGGTTTTCCCGCATGAGGCAAAGCTCACCGAGGAAGCTATTTACGTGTTCACGCAGCTGGGCAATATGGAGTACCTTACCAGTGGTATCACTTCCAGCTTTGACATGTACTTCAAGCTTGACAGCTACACGAAGGCATGTACCGACATGGGCTACAGGAGCGTTCTGTGCGGTTCCATAAATGATTTTGGCGGTACTGTAGAGGGCGTCGAGGAGGAATACAACAAGTTCAACAGCCTTGACCCGCTTATCAGCTATCAGCTTGGCTTCCATGCGGAATACACCACCAAGCGCGAGACGCTGGAGGGCATGGCGAAGCTTTCGCAGAAGTACAAGGCGCCGATGTATACGCATTCCAGCGAAACAAAGGCTGAGACCGACGGCTGCCGCGAGCGTTACGGAATGTCCCCGACGCAGCTGTTTGAGAAGCTTGGCATGCTGGAATACGGTGGCGGCGGCTTCCACTGCGTGTGGTTTGATGAAGAGGACATGCGCATTGCAGGGGAACGCGGACTGTGGATCGTCACGAACCCGTCCTCAAACCTTAAGCTTGCCAGCGGAATTGCGCCCCTCTGCGAGATGAAGCGCCGCGGAATAAACAACATGGCGATAGGGACGGACGGCGCTGCAAGCAATAACTGTCTTGATATGTTCCGTGAGATGTTCCTGGTCACGGCGCTGCAGAAGTTCCGTGAGAATGACGCTGCTGCGTTCCCGGCATTTGACGTGCTGAAAATGGCATGCAGCGGCGGCGCGCTCGCAATGGGGCTTAACGACTGCGACGTACTTGCCCCCGAAAAGAAAGCGGACCTCGCTGTCATCGACCTCATGCAGCCGAATATGCAGCCGGTACACAACATCGCGAAAAACCTCGTTTACGCCGGCACAAAGCAGAATGTAGTCATGACCGTGGTAAACGGAAAGATACTCTACGAAAACGGAAAGTTCACCACCGTTGACGCGAATGAGATCTACGCCCGGGCTGAAAAACTCACCCGTGAGATCTGCGGCTGATATGATTTGAGGGAAAGCGATATTTGCTTTCCCTTTTTATCGCTTGACAACCGGGTAGAAATATGCTATAATAATGATAACAGTTATTGTTTTAGAAATATAATATGGGAGCCTCTAAAAACCGGTTTGAAAAGGGAAAATGGGTAGAGTGCGCCGAATGCGATGAAAGCCGACGAAGTAAGGCTGTATGCCTTACGAGGAGGTGCAACACGATGTTGCAGAGCGAAATAACCGGGCGACGGCATGGACGCCGTCGCATCAGAAATTTCGCTCGTTGAATGAAGCAGTCGGTGTGCTATACACATTTTCACTCAAACAAGGTTTTTAGAGGTGACCTTAGCTACATATCCGGAGGGAAAGCGAGATACATGAATTTTTCAAGACAGCGAGAGATAATATATGAGCAGGTGAAGAACTACCCCACGCACCCGACAGCTGAGGAAGTCTACACCGCACTGAAGCAGGAAAACCCGAACCTCAGCCTTGGCACGGTCTATCGTAACCTGAACCAGCTGAGCGAAGCGGGAATGCTGCTGAAAATACCGATAGCGGACGGTTCAGACAGGTTCGACGGCAGGACTGACAGGCATTATCACATGATATGCGAAAAGTGCTCAAAGGTGTTTGACGTGGAGCTTGACTGCCTTGACAGCATTCCGCAGACGGTGAAGAACAACGAGGGGCACGTGATAACCCGCGTTACGCTGAACCTTAAGGGCGTGTGTTCAAACTGCCTTGCTTCCGTAAAATCAGAGCAATAAATTTCATCTGATTTGTGAAACAATTTCCTTTAATAAAAAGCGGAGCGATGAAAATAATATAACTGCAAGGGCGAAGTGAAAACGCTTCCGCTCCTGCGGGAGAACGGAGCGGAAGCTGCGTATCTCCAGTAAACTTTTTTATTAAAGGAGAACAAAACAATGGCTTCTAATAAGCAGACTAAGAACGCACTCAATTCCATGAAGATGCAGGCAGCCAGCGAGGTTGGCGTAGCACTGAATGCAAACGGCTACAACGGTGAACTCACCGCAAAGCAGGCAGGTTCTATCGGCGGTCAGATGGTAAAGAACATGATCGCCTCCTGAACGCTTACGAGGTTTCCCCCGTCAACGCGCGCGACATCGCCGAGGATTACCTCGCAGGAGGATTTCCCGAGTGCGTTATGTCAGAGCTGGAAATAACTGCGTGAGAATTAAATTCGGAATTCGTAATTCTTAATTCGGAATTATTGAGCGCGCTGCGCGCGTTATCTTAATTCATCGCAAGAAGATATAATGTTGTCCAACAGCGGAAAGCAGCAGACTCATCAATTCAGAATTAAAGAATAATGCAGATAAGTCCACCGCAGCCGTCGTTGATTATGCGCTGAATGGTTTCCTGCAGCTTCATACGTGCGTCCGCGGGCATTCTGTAAAGCTTGTTGTGTAGCCCCTCGTTGACAAGCTCGTGCAGCGATTTGCCGAAAATGTTGCTTTCCCAGATCTTTTTCGGGTTCTCTTCGAAATCTGTCAGCAGGTAGGAAATAAGTTCCTCCGACTGCTTTTCGCTGCCGACTATCGGGTTTATTTCCGTCGTGATATCCGCGGACATCATGTGTATGGATGGTGCGCTGGCTTTCAGCCGGACGCCGTACTTACCGCCCTGTTTGATTATCTTCGGCTCTTCCAGCTTGAGTTCGTCCATCGTCGGCAGGACTATCCCGTATCCGGTGGCTTCCACTTCTTCAAGGGCGCTGCGGACGCGCTCGTATTTCTGCTTGATCTGCGCAAGTTCTATCATGCAGGGCATGAGGTCGCTCTCGCTGCGGAGTTCAAGCCCGGTGGTCTCACCGAGAATGCGGTAGAAAAGCTCGTCTTTCAGCCGGATCTCTATCACGCCGGTGCCTGTGCCAAGGTCGATATCCAGCGGCTCGGCGCGGTCAACGTATTCACATGATGCGATGTCGTCCGCGCAGGCGCGCACGGTGTTTATTCCGGTGACTTTTGCGGCAGCGTTTTTGATGCTGTCGAGAAGTTCCCTGCGCAGCCAGTGCTCGCGGTCAAGGGAATTCACCCAGCGCGGCATTTTAATGCGTATCTCGCTCACAGGGAACTGCAAGAGTACCTTTCCGAGGAGTTCGCGTATCTGTTCTTCGGTGATGTCAAGGCAGTTTACAGCCATCACCGGCGCGGAATATTTCTCCTCCATATCGGCTGCAAGTTTCTGGCTCTCGGGGGAATTCGGCGTCTGGCAGTTGAGCAGCACAACGAACGGTTTGTTTATCTCTTTCAGTTCGGTGACTATG
>HF989471.1:24213-25357 GCA_000432175.1 Eubacterium sp. CAG:786 | reverse complement strand
CTGGTATTCAGCCCGGGGAATGTCGGTGATGCTGCCGTCGGTGGTGACGACTATCCCTATCGTGGAATGCTCGGTTATCACCTTTCTGGTGCCGACTTCCGCAGCCATGTTGAACGGAATTTCCTCCTCGAACCACGGCGTCATGACCATGCGGGGGGCCTCGTTTTCGATGTAGCCTATCGCGCTGGGGATTATGTAGCCTACGCAGTCGATAAGGCGCACGTTCATTTTTACGCCGTCCTCAAGGGTTATCGTGACGGCCTTTTCAGGCACGAATTTCGGCTCGGTGGTCATGATGGTTTTTCCTGCAGAGGACTGCGGGAGTTCGTCGTTTGCACGTTCCCGCTGGAAATCGTCGGCGATGTTGGGGATAACCAGGGTGTTCATCAGCCGCGTAATAAAAGTGGATTTGCCCGACCTCACCGGACCGACGATACCCAGATAGATGTTGCCGTCAGTACGTCTGGCAATATCTGAATAGATGGAATTGTTCATGTTCACGCTCCTTAAACCATTGGAATTATGATCATGCCGGACAGCTGTGCGTCCCGGTCGTCGATCCCGTTTTCGATCATCACCGCTTCAACGGTGGTGCTGCAGCGCTTTGCGATGTCCCAGCAGCTTTCGTTGGCGCTGGTGTAGCATATCCGCAGGGAATAGTCCCCGCATTTTTCCCGGGGCTTATCTTCGAGTATCGCAGCGCTGCTTATTGCGCTTATCTGCGCCGCGTTGGTCAGCTCCCCGTTGAATTCTGCCTGCGCGGTGATGTCGAGTGTGCCGTCAGAGCGTATTGCAAAGCCGGTCCCGGTGATGACCGTGCGGTGGTTGACCGTGGTGTCCTGGGTGATATCTCCGGCGGGAATGCGCTGTTCGAACGCCTCCTGCTTCTCCTCAAAGAAAGGCACGCCGCCGGAGCACCTGCCAACAGCCTGCACGCACAGCTGCCCGGTTATCAGCAGAGAGTCGCTGTCGGGGCGCGCGATAACGTTGCAGATATCGCTGCGGCAGTCCCATACGGATTCTATCTCCCCGCTCCCGCATGAAACCGATGATTTCACCTGGAACTGCCCGTTCACCGACCTGGGCGCAGTGGGAATTCTGAGCGCTGCAGAGGTACTGGCGCACTCGTACTCCGTGGAATACA
>HF989471.1:2848-24192 GCA_000432175.1 Eubacterium sp. CAG:786 | reverse complement strand
TGGAATACACGTCGCAGGGTATTTCGGCAGTCGCGGGGCACACTGCGGTGCAGCGGCAGCCGAGGAGCAGCTCGCAGGAGATGACTCCGCTGCCGGAGCTCGGGATAAGTTCGCAGCTTCTTACGGTGAACTCAGTGCGGCAGCTGTGCTGGTCGGTCAGCCCGGGCATGTCGATTATCTGGCTGATGGGAATATCCGCAGTCATTTTTTCAAGCTCGTCGCAGCCGGGGTGTTCGTCGGTGTGAACTCCATACAGGGCGCTGACAGTCACGGTCCCCTTGACTACCGCCTTGTTCGCGATTATCCTCACGTCGCCGACATGGGGCACCGCGTCGCAGCTGACTATGTACTCCACCCCGGGGGCGCCGGTTTCTATCTCCTCGCGGACTGTCACCTGGCGCTCTGTGACGAGCGGTCTGGTGGTGCAGGGAATTTCGCGCCGGAGCACCTGCAGCCCGTCGGGGAGCGAGGGCAGCGGGAATTCAGAAGTGCAGCATACGGTTATGCGGAAGCTTATAGCCCCGCGGACGTCTATGCGCCTGCTGCTCACCGCGCGGCAGTTGCAGTAATCCGTGCGGGGTACAACGTTTATAACCGGGTCGGAACACATTTCCCCGGCTTTTGCGATGTCCACGGTCTTGGACCAGGTGTAGCGCTGCTCCACGCAGTTGACTGCGTTGCTGTTCTCGGCAAGGTATAGCACGCGGATCACCGCGCAGCCGTCCAGCATGAGCTTTCCGCCTGACGCTGCCGCAGAAGTCACCCGGGGCGTTATGCAGCACTTGAGTATCTTGAATATCTCCGGGTAATAATCCGGCAGCACATGGTCAAGTTCCACGCCCTGCTCAGCCTGACCGTCGAACAGCGTTTCAGTCATAAAGACTGACCCCGTCTGTTTGTTTAATTCTTCCATTGTATCCTCCTTCACGGTGCGGTTGATATTGCTTTCACAGGTATCATATGCCTGTACGACGGCTTATATGAAAGTTTGTACAAAAAAATCCGTCGGGGTCAAAAAATATTTGCAATTATCAGCAAAGTGTGATATAATCAATATGTACGCACTGTTGTGCTGGAAATATCCTGCATAATTCCCTGTTCACCTGAAATAATATGTACAAATACATTTCAGGAGGAACGAACAATGTGCGATGAAAACAAAACCGACGCTCCCTTCACTGAGGATCAGAACCAGCAGCTTATCGATACGGGAATGATAGCTGTCGGCAACGCCCTGCATGATATCAGGTGCCTTTCAATAATCGGTCAGATAGAGGGACACTATATCCTGCCGCCGCAGAACAAGACCACGAAATACGAGCATATCATTCCGGCGCTGGCTGCATTCGAGCAGGATAACGCGGTGGAAGGTCTGCTGGTGATACTGAATACGGTCGGCGGCGATGTTGAGGCGGGGCTTGCCATAGCGGAGCTTATTTCCGGCATGTCGAAGCCTACGGTATCCATTGTTGTGGGCGGGGGGCATTCCATAGGAGTGCCGCTTGCAGTCAGCGCTGACGTGAGCTTTATCGTTCCGTCGGCGACCATGACGATACACCCGGTGCGCACCAACGGCATGGTGGTAGGAGTTCCGCAGACGATGTCGTGGTTCAGCAGAATGCAGGAGCGTATAACCCGCTTTGTGACTGAAAACAGCCGCATGACCCCGGAGCGCTTCCACGAACTGATGATGGAAAAGGACGAGCTTGTCATGGATATAGGCACCGTCCTCGAGGGCAGGGAAGCGGTGAACGAGGGGCTCATCGACCATCTCGGCGGGCTTTCAGACGCGCTGAAATGCCTGTACGACCTCATTGAGAAGAATTCCGGCACTCCCAAGGAAAACAAGGAGCCGAAACCGGAAAAGAAACCTAAGGGCAGCCCCGTTGAAAAAACGGAAAAAACAACAAAGAAAACCAGAACCAAAGCCGCCGAAAAGACTGCGCACAGAAAGCCGTCCACGGTGCAGCTGAGGGAAGCCGGCAGCCGCGCGCTCAATTCCGCGGACTGGCACGGCGACAGATAATGCCGCTTTCCAGCGGCTACATACAAGGGGATAAATATGGATATCATAACAGTAATAATTCAGGCGGTGGTCCAGGGACTTACGGAGTTCCTGCCGGTATCAAGCTCGGGTCATCTGTCGGTGGTGCAGCACATCACCGGGGTTGACGGAGAAGCGGCGCTGGTGCTGTCGCTGGTGCTCCATCTGGGAACGCTGGCTGCGGTGTTCATCGCATTCTGGGGCACCATCTGGGGCATGATAAAGGAATTCTTCCTGACGATACGCGATATCTTCACCGGGAAATTCTCCTGGAAGAACATGAACGGCAACCGTCGCATGATGTTCATGATCATCATTGCGACGGCGCTGCTGGTGCCTTTCTATCTGGTGCAGGATTTCTTCACCGGGCGCCAGGGGGACGGCGACATCGTGTTTGAAGGCGTTGCATTCATGTTCACGGCGCTGCTGCTGTTCCTTTCCGATAAGTTCGGGCATGGTACCCGCACAGCCGAAGAAATGACGGTAAAGGACGCGATAACCGTAGGTCTTTTCCAGGTCGTTGCGTTGTTCCCCGGAGTATCAAGGAGCGGCTCCACGACTGCAGGCGGGCTTCTCAGCGGGCTTGAAAAGCAGACGGCTGTAACGTTCGCGTTCATTCTGGGAATTCCCGCGATACTCGGCGGCAGCGTGCTTGAACTCGGCGACGCGATACATTCAGACATGCAGCTGGACTGGGCAGTGCTCGGGCTGGGCTTCGTTATCTCGGCCGTGGTGGGAATTCTCTCGATCAAGCTGGTCAGCTGGCTCGTTAAAAAGGACAGATACAAGATCTTTGGCGTATATACCGCAGTTATCGGCGTGGCGTGCGTTGCAGCCGGTCTGTGGGAACACATCACGGGGAACACACTGGCTTCACTCTTTGTGGGCTGAAAATACATATGAAGGAAGTACGCTGGAATGGCTGGAAATACTGAGAAAAAGACAAATACAACATCTCGCAGCGCCGCAGCAAAGAGCAGTCAGGCGAAATCCGGGGGGACCAGGGCAGGCAGCACAGGCCGCTCCAAGAAAAATCTCGACGAGGAATTAAGACGCCAGCGCGAGGAAGCGCTGAAGCGCAGCATGCGCCGTCGCCATGTCACCTCCGTTATTCTTTTCGCGGTGGGAATTCTGCTCACGCTCGCGGCAGTCATACCCGCAGGCGAGGGCGAGGGCTGGCGCGCATTCTTCGACGTGATGCACGGGCTTTTCGGCTACTCTGCGTTCCTGGTGGGACCGCTGCTCATATTCATCGCGATACAGGTCTCCGCAGCTAAGGAACCGAAAAAGCTTGGCGGCACGGTCGCGAAATGCTGCGTGGGTATTCTCATGCTGTGCGCTGCGGTGCAGATTTTCTTTGTCGGCGAGACCCCCGGCAAGGACTTCTTCGACGTCATCGCGCAGCTGTACGTTTACGGCATGGAGTTCCGCGGGGGCGGCGTATTCGCGCTGTTCATCGGCGGACTTCTCCTGCTGCTGGGCAGGCTTGGCGCGACGATAATCATGGTGCTGCTGATAATGGTGTGCATATTCCTGTTCACCGGAATGTCGGTGGTGGATTTCGTTCACCGTGTTTCCGACCCGATGAAGAAAGCCGGTGAAAAGGCGAAGGAGCACCACGAGCGCGTTAAGGAAGACAACAGGATAGCCGCTGAGCAGTTCCGGATCGACCAGGAGGAGCTTGAGCGCATTCAGGCTGAAATAGACGCCGAGCAGGAGGACAAGCGCGCAGTCAGCGAGCTGAAAAAGGCTGTGTTCAGCGTGGACGATCCTGAAGAGACCACCGCGCCCGAAACCACCGAAGCGCAGCCCGAGGAAATCCCCGCAGAGCCTGAGCCTGCAGAGGAGCCGGAGCCTGAGGAAAAGCTCATCAGCGAGCAGCACGAGGACAACAAGGACTACATGTCCGAGCTGAAGAACTATATCATGGAAAAGAACCGCGCCGCCATTGAAGAAGCCGAGAAGAGCGAAAAGGATCCCTTGGAGGACGAGGACGCGGAACTTGTGCCGATAATCGACGCGATACACCGCTTCCGCGAGGAACCCGAAAACACTCCGGTCAGGACGATAGAGGACCTGCCGGAGAATTCCGTAACCTCCTCCGACGAGGGAGAGCTGCCGTTTGACATCGACGACGTTCTCGACGAGCCGGAGGAAATTCCCCCCGCAAAGCCCGAAATAATCGAAGTCCCCCGACCTGGAATGGAAACCCGCAAGCCCGAAGCGCCGCGCCCTGCGCCCGCTGAGCAGCCGAAGCCCGTTCAGAGCGCGCAGCTGCAGACCGGGGCGCCCGCGCAGAAGCAGGCGGCGGACGGCTCCATGCAGAATATCACGCTGAGCGACGTTTACACGCTCCCCCCGGTGAACCTGCTGAACCCGGTACAGAAGAAAGTCACACAGGCTGACATCGACAACGAGATAGAGCGCAATTCCAAGAAGCTGGTAGAGGCGCTGCAGAGTTTCGGCGTGCAGACAAAGCTTGTCGGCGTGAGCCGCGGTCCGTCAGTCACACGTTATGAGCTGCAGCCGGCGCCGGGCGTGAAAATATCGCGTATCACCGGCCTTGTGGACGATATCGCGCTTAACCTTGCTTCCGCGGGAGTGCGCATCGAGGCGCCTATCCCGAACAAGTCAGCGGTTGGCATAGAGGTGCCCAACAAGGTGCGCGATACGGTGTTCTTCCGTGAACTGATAGATACCCCGGAGTTCCGCGGAAGCTTCAGCAAGAAGCTTGAGACCGTTCTCGGCAAGGACATCAGCGGCACCATGGTGACATGTAACATCGCGAAGATGCCGCACCTGCTTATCGCTGGCACCACCGGTTCCGGTAAGTCGGTCTGCGTGAACTCCATCATCATGAGTATCCTCATGAAATCCACCCCCGATGACGTTCGCCTGATAATGGTAGACCCGAAAAAGGTTGAGTTCATGATGTATAACGGAATTCCGCACCTGCTCATTCCGGTCGTAACCGACCCGAAGAAGGCGGCAGGCGCGCTTGCGTGGGCAGTCAACGAGATGCTCAATCGCTATAAGATGTTTTCTGAGAATAACGTACGCGACTTCACGGGCTTCAACGAGCTTGCCGCAGACCCTGACAGCGGGCTGACCAAAATGTCGCATATCGTTATATTCATCGACGAGCTGGCAGACCTGATGATGGCTTCCCCAAAGGACGTCGAGGACAGTATCGTGCGCCTGGCTCAGATGGCGCGTGCCGCGGGAATGCACCTTGTTATCGCGACGCAGCGCCCGACAGTCAATGTCGTTACGGGACTTATCAAAGCGAATATCCCTAGCCGTATTGCGCTGATGGTGGCTTCCCAGATGGACAGCCGCGTAATTCTCGACGCGGGCGGCGCAGAAAAGCTGCTTGGCAACGGCGATATGCTGTATATGCCCGTTGGACTTCCGAAGCCCGTCAGAGTGCAGGGCTGCTTCGTTTCCGACAAGGAAGTTGAGCACGTTGTGGAGTTCATCAAGCAGACGTTCAAGGCTGAATACGACGAGAATATCATAGAAGAAATCGAGCGCCAGACCGAGATAGTCAATTCAGCGCAGGAAAGCAAGGGCGGCTCCGACGGCGATATAGACACCAGCGACGAGCGGCTCGAGGAAGCGATAGATTTCGTGGTGGAAGCAGGCACCTGCAGCACATCGTCGCTGCAGCGCAGGTTAAAGCTGGGTTACGGCAGGGCTGCGCGCCTGGTGGACATCATGGAGGAAATGGGCGTGGTAGGTCCGCTGGAGGGCAGCAAGCCGCGTCAGGTGCTCATGAGCAAACAGGAATGGGCTGAGAGGAAGCTCCAGCAAAAATAAAGCGAGGACAACAAAATGCCATTTTTACCAGTCAGCAGACAGGATATGGAGGAGCGCGGTATAGAGCAGTTGGATTTCATCTGCTTCACCGGCGACGCATATATCGACCACCCCACGTTCGGAATTGCGATAATTTCGCGCATGATAGAAGCCGCTGGCTTCACTGTGGGAATTATCGCGCAGCCGCTGTGTGACGCGGATTACATGAAGCTGGGCAGACCGAAGTACTGCTTCATGGTCACGGGTGGAAACATCGACAGCATGGTGTCGAATTACACCGTGGCTCTAAAGAAGCGCAACGACGACGCGTATTCCCCCGGAGGCAGGGGAGGCAGGCGCCCCGACCGTGCGCTGACTGTCTACTGCCAGAATTTGAAGCGGCTTTACCCCGACGTTGAAATATCCATTGGCGGTCTGTAGGCTTCGCTGCGCCGTTTCGCGCATTACGATTATTGGAGCGACAGCGTTATGCCGTCTGTTCTGGTAAGCTCCGGCGCTGATTACCTCATGTACGGTATGGGTGAAGTCACGCTGACGCAGATGCTCAACAATTTCAAGGCAGGTCTGAAACTTAAGGACATGCACGACCTGCGCGGAATATGCTACCTCACCGAGCCTGAGAACACTCCGATAGGGGCGGTACAGTGCGACAGCTTCGAGATAGTACGCGATAACAAGAAGGCATACGCGAAATCCTGCCGCAAGCAGTACGATGAGCAGGACGAGGTTTACGGCAGGACGATAGTCCAGCGGCACGGCGATAAAATGCTGGTGCAGAATCCACCGCAGCGCAGCGTTACGCAGGCTGAG
This sequence comes from Eubacterium sp. CAG:786, assembly GCA_000432175.1. Taxonomy (GTDB): domain Bacteria; phylum Bacillota; class Clostridia; order Oscillospirales; family Ruminococcaceae; genus CAG-115. Next base: position 17,519 of record HF989471.1, on the reverse strand, counting down.
TTCGATTACACCTATGAGCTGCCGTACATGCGCATGTACCACCCGATGTACGAAAAGGAGGGTGGAGTTCCGGCTATACAGGAGGTCGAGTTCTCGATAACTCATAACCGCGGCTGCTTCGGGTTCTGTAACTTCTGTTCCATCGCGCTGCACCAGGGGCGCCGGGTGCAGACCCGCAGCGAGGACAGCGTTTATGAGGAAGCTGTCAGGCTGTCGGAAAATCCGCGCTTCAAGGGCTATATCCACGATGTCGGTGGACCTACCGCTAACTTCCGCCACCCGTCGTGCGAAAAGCAGGAGAAATACGGCATGTGCAAGGGCAAGAAGTGCCTTGCGCCCACCCCATGCAAGAACCTCATCGCCGACCACAGCGACTATATCCACCTGCTGCGCCGTCTGCGCTCCATCAAAAAGGTGAAGAAGATATTCATTCGTTCCGGCATTCGCTTTGATTACATGCTCCAGGACAAGAATAACGACTTCCTGGACGAGCTGGTGCAGTACCATGTCAGCGGTCAGCTGAAAGTCGCGCCGGAGCACGCGAGCAACAAGGTGCTCGATAAGATGGGGAAACCGCACATCGAGGTCTACGAGGAATTTGAAAAACGCTTCTATGCGGCAACGAAAAAATGCGGCAAGGAACAGTACCTTGTGCCGTACCTGATGTCCAGCCACCCGGGTTGCACCCTTGAAGAAGCTGTGGAACTTGCGGTGTTCCTGAAAAAGCACAATATCCGACCCGAGCAGGTGCAGGATTTCTACCCCACACCGGGGACTATTTCCACGGCAATGTTCTGGACAGGACTTGACCCATACACCATGGAACCGGTATTCGTGCCGAGGACTCCCGAGGAAAAGCGCATGCAGCGCGCACTGCTGCAGTACTTCAAGCCGGAGAACCACGATATCGTGGAAAAGGCGCTCATCATGGCGCATCGCCGCGACCTCATCGGCACCGGCAGGGAATGTCTGATACCACCGGGGGCGCTGAGCCGTAATTCCCAGCAGGGAAAGGCGCAGGGCAGGAACGGCAGACCCGCGGGGAATTCCCTTCCGAACCAGGGAAATACGAAGCGCAGCGGCAGGGAAACCGCTGGCAGAAACGAGAGGGGGAGCGTGAATGGCAGGAGAGCGGCGCCGCAGAAAAAGCCAGCCGGCAAACACCGGGGCTAAGGTGATGCTTGTTGTGTTCACGGTTATGTTCGTGCTCTCACTGGGAATATACCTGAACGAGAAGATATTCCGTCTGGAATGGCTCCCTACCTCTGCCGAGATAATCTCAGCGCTGGGCGGCAAGACCACGGTGACAGTCGCAGAGGGCAGCGTTGCGGTGCATTACATTGACGTCGGTCAGGGCGACTGCGAATTCATCGTCGCAGGTGAAACACGGGTGCTCATCGATGCAGGCGAGCCGATGTATTCCAGCCGGGTCATAAATTACATAAGCAGGCTTGGTTACCGCAGGATAGATTACGTCATCGCGACCCACCCGCATGATGATCACATCGGCGGCATGGCAGACGTGCTGGAGGAATTCAACGTCGGCAAGGTGATCATGCCGGAGATACCCGACAACATTCTGCCGAACGGAAACAGCTTTGAAAAAATGCTGGACGTCATAGACCGTAAGAATATTCAGGCTGAGTATTCACGCACCGGCACAGAGATAAAGCTTGGCAGCGGCGCAGTGCTGCGTATAATCGCGCCGGTGCACAGCGACTACACATCGCTGAATAATTTCTCGATAGTCTGCAGGCTCATACATGGCAGCAGGTCTTTCCTGTTCTGCGGGGATATTGAGAGAGCGGCTGAGAGCGACATCGTCAACAGCAGGGAATACCTGAAATGCGACGTGCTTAAAGTCGGGCATCATGGCAGTACGTCGTCCAGCACGCCGACATTCCTTGAAGCGGTCATGCCGGAATACGCGGTGATAGAAGTCGGCGAGGGGAACCCTTACGGGCACCCTAAACCTGAGGTAGTCCAGCGCCTGAAAGACATCGGCGCCCAGGTGCTGACGACGGAGGACAACGGCAATATAGTGTTCGTCAGCGATGGCGAGAATTTACGGTTGCATGTTGAAAAAGAATCAGAAACGGAGGAAGCGGCATGATAGTTGTAGATAGAATTGAAGAAGATATCGCAGTGGTTTATTTTGACGACCAGAAGCTGAACATTCCGATCAGCGAGCTTCCTGAGGGAATACACGAAGGAAGCGTGCTGAAAAAGACCCCGGACGGGCTGGTTCCCGACCCTGAGGAAGAAGCGCGCCACCGCAGGCAGATCGCCGACAAAATGCACAGGTTGTTCAAGTGAGCGGTGTTGCCTTAAGTGAACATCATGGTTCATTGAGATGAGTCCGGTAAAGTTGCCGGGCTCATTTTTTTGTGCCCTTTTGTAATTCCGAGGATAGGTTGGACTATACAACTTGCACAAAAATCCGGAAGAAAACACAGCTGTACCGCCAAAAATTCATTCTGTCGGTTGACAAATGAGTTAGCCGGTGCTAATATAGCCCTGTGATCAAAAAATAGTCATAGAGGGGGAGCGACAGAAGTGACTACCACATTTACCGAAGAGTACAACGAATTTCTGACAACGCACGGGTTTAAGACCGTGAATGTCAACGGGCAGGATTTTGAGGTGATAGATTCCGGGAGCGGCGCTGTACCGCATGTCGGAATTCTACACCGACTGGGAGGACCCCAAAGGCCTTGCAGCGTGGAAAAAGGCGCGGGAGCTTTTCTTCCGGTACTACGCGGACTTTTTCAGCGGTGAACGCCCGCTCGTTGAACTCGTCAACGTGCCTTATGAGGATTACTCCATGCCGGTGTTGAAATTCAATGCGGAAAAGCCGAAAGGCACACTTATCACAGGTCTGCTGAATATCGTCCTTTACGGCTTCGGCTGGCAGACATCTGCTTGTCCTGCGGAATGCGTGGTCAGTTTCCTCCCACGAGATAACAACGTATGCAGAGCAATGCCGCAAATGACTGTCGCGTTATTGTGCGGTGTTGTCTTAAGTCACATTGAGATAAGCCCGAATGCATTTGCGACCGAGCTTATCAGAATAACGGCTGCGAAAAACGGACACAGGTACTTTATCATAAAATTGAAGATCTTCTTTCGCTTGAAAGTTCCGTTTCCCTGGGTCATTTCCTCTTCTATTTTTCTAACTCCCATCACGCGGGATACCAGAAGGCAGGTTGCAATTGCGGCAATCGGCATCATCACTGAGTTTGTGAGGAAGTCGAAGAAGTCCAGAAACTGCATTCCGAGTATCTGTACGCCGCTGAGCGGTCCATAACCCAGGGAGGACAGGGAGCCGAGCAATATCATAATTCCTGTAATGATCAGGGTGGATTTCTTTCTTCCCCAGCCGAGTTCGTCCTGGAAAGTCGATACTGCGCTTTCAGTCAGGGCTATGGAGCTGGTCAGCGCGGCACACAGCACAAGCAGGAAGAACAGGATTCCGACAAAGCCGCCCATGCTCATGTTTGCGAATACTTTCGGAATCGTCACGAACATCAGCGACGGGCCTGCTTTGAGGTTTTCAGTGTCGCCGCCTGAGAATGCGAAAACGGCAGGGATTATCATCAGACCTGCCATTATTGCAATGCCCGTGTCGAATATTTCAACGTTTTCAGTGGATTTCTCAATGGATACGTCCCTTTTCATATATGAGCCGAAGGTTATCAGTATACCCATTGCGATGGACAGGGAATAGAACATCTGCCCCATTGCTGAAACGACCGTCATCCATGAAAAGTTCGAGAAGTTGGGTATCAGGAAGTACCTGACGCCCTCCAGCGCGCCGGGTCTGGTGACGGAGTAAACCGTGATAATGACCGACAGGACCACCAGAACAGGCATCATGAACTTGGAAACACGCTCTACTCCGTGCCTGACTCCACCGAAAATAATAACGACTGTAAGCAGGGCGAACGCAAGAAAACAAAGTTCAGTGCTGCCTCCGCTGGATATGAACTCCCCGAAGTAGCCGTCGGTTGCGAGCTGTTCGCCATTGCCCATGATATATTCCGCAAGATATTTGATCACCCAGCCGCCGATAACCGAATAGTATGGCACGATGAGGATAGGTATGACTGCGTTTATCCAGCCGCCCAGCGACAGCCATTTTGATTTCCCGAATGCTTTATATGCGCCCACGGGGCTTTTCTGCGTCATGCGGCCGATGGCAGTTTCCGCGGTGATCATCGTATAGCCGAATGTCAGCGCCAGTACGATATAGATCAGCAGGAATATACCGCCGCCATATTTTGCCGCCAGATACGGAAACCTCCATATGTTTCCCAGCCCGACTGACGCACCCGCCGCTGACAGCACAAATCCAAGTTTTCCGGAAAATGTGCTTCGTTTTTTCTGGTTCTGTTCCATTGTTTTCTCCTTTTTGCCTAAAATATAATCATTTTAATTATATCATATTATTTTCTTTTTGTATAGTACTTATTACTAATTTTCATACATGGTTTTTGGCTTGACTTTTTTGTTAAAACATAGTATCATAATAGTATTATGCTGATCAAAAATAAAAGGTCACCTCTAAAAACCTCATGTGAGCGAAAATGTGCAGTGCGCGCCATCTTCGTCTGTCAACGAGCGAAATTTTTGATGTGACGGCGTCCATGCCGTCACTCGGTTATTTCGCTCTGCAACATCGTGTTGCACCTCCTCGTAAGGCATACAGCCTTACTTCGTCGGCTTTCCTAGAATCTGGCACACCCTGCCCATTTTTGCTTTTCGCACCGGTTTTTAGAGGTTCCCAAAAGAATTTGCCGCAATAATTTTGCGGCATGACCTCCGTATATTAAATTATAAAGAGAAATGGGAGACAGCGGGATACGTTGGTCTTGGTCGGCTGTATATCGGAAAAAAATTAAATTCGGAGGTCGGTCAATGAGCAGAGAAAAACTTGGAAGCAGACTGGGATTTATACTATTGAGCGCAGGCTGCGCCATAGGCATAGGCAACGTCTGGAAATTCCCGTATATTGTGGGGCAGAATGGCGGTGGGCTGTTTGTGCTCATCTATCTTGTATTCCTGGCGATATTGGGAATTCCGGTGCTGACAATGGAATTCTCGGTCGGCAGAGCCGCACAGCGCAGTCCTGTCAAGATGTATCAGCAGCTTGAACCGAAAGGATCAAAGTGGCATATCCACGGTGTTGCTGCGATGGTCGGAAGTTATATTCTGCTGATGTTCTACACAACAGTCGCCGGGTGGATGCTGAGGTATTTCTTCTCCACTGCAAGCGGAGCGCTTTCCGGTCTGGACTCCGCGGGGATATCCGGGCACTTTGATTCTGTGCTCGCAGACCCGCTGACGATGATACTGTTTGTGGCGATAGTCCTTGCAGCAGCGGTGCTGATATGTTCCATAGGGGTTAAAAACGGGCTGGAGCGCGTGACAAAAGTGATGATGCTGGCTCTGCTGGCGATAATGGTCATTCTGGCGATAAACAGCTTCTTTATGGAGGGCGGTGAAGACGGACTTGCATTCTACCTCAAGCCGAATTTTGAAGAGATTAAGAAAGTCGGCGTCGGTAATGTCATTGTCAGCGCGATGAATCAGGCGTTCTTTACTCTCAGCCTCGGTATGGGTGGAATGGCCATCTTCGGCAGCTACATAGGCAAGGACAGGTCTCTTCTTGGTGAATCCGTGAATGTCGCGCTGCTGGACACGTTTGTTGCGTTCTCTTCGGGGCTTATCATTTTCCCGGCGTGCTTTGCGTACGGCGTTGACGTTGACAGCGGTCCCAGCCTTATTTTCCTGACGCTTCCGAACATATTCAATCACATTCCGCTCGGACGTCTGTGGGGCAGTCTGTTCTTTGTGTTCATGTCGTTTGCGGCGCTTTCCACCGTGCTTGCCGTTTTCGAGGAAATAACTGCATGCGTTGAGGACCTAACAGGCTGGAGCAGAAGAAAATGCTGCATTTTCAATGGAATTCTGCTTCTGGTGCTTTCCATACCCTGTTGCCTTGGATTTAATGTCCTGAGTGGATTACAGCCGTTGGGCGAGGGTACCAATATCATGGATATCGAGGATTTCATCGTAAGCAATCTTGTTCTTCCCTTAGGCTCGCTTGTGCTGATTCTGTTCTGCACGATGAAAAAGGGCTGGGGCTGGGAAAACTATACGAATGAAGTCAACACAGGAAAAGGTCTGAAGATGAAAAATTTCCTGCGCGGATATCTGACCTATATTCTTCCGGTTATGGTCGCTATTATTTTTGTAATTGGTATAGTGCAGAAATTCATTCCGGCTTAGGTTCCTGCGGCGTTAAAGATCAGCCATTTCGAAACCGGTATTTGAAATCAACAGATTAATGTCGCCTCTAAAAACTTCATGTGAGCGAAAATGTGAAGTGCGCGCCATTCACTTCTCTCAACAAGCGAAATCGTGGTGTACCTCCTCGCATTCGGCGCACTCTGTCCATTTTCCCTTTTCAAACTGGGTTTTAGAGGTTCCCATTAATGAGATTCCCGGATAGGGACATGATCATCATGAGCCAGATAAGACGTTTAGTCTTACCTGGCTTTATTGGATGAAGAGCAATGGATTTATTGAAATACTGCTTTCTCCGGAATATGCTGATCAATGGTGAAAATACACAAAAATAGTGGCATAATGTCGGCTATTGTGATCAAGTCTACAGAATTTTTCAGGACACCTTGTAGAGTGGAAAAAAAAGTAGTATAATAAAAAACAGTGTAAAACAAAATAATCTATATTATAAAGGAATGTGAGAACATTGGTTAGAAACGATTTAAGGAACATTGCGATAATCGCCCACGTTGACCACGGCAAGACTACCCTGGTCGATGAGATGCTGAAGCAGGGCGGCGCTTTCCGCGAGAACCAGGTAGTAAACGACCGCGTAATGGACAGCAACGCACTTGAGCGCGAGCGCGGAATTACGATACTTGCGAAGAACACCTCCTGCATGTACAACGGCGTGAAGATAAACATCGTTGACACCCCCGGCCACGCGGATTTTTCCGGCGAGGTCGAGCGTATACTCAAGATGGTAAACGGCGTGCTGCTGCTGGTAGACTCCTTTGAGGGAACCATGCCCCAGACCCGTTTCGTGCTCCAGAAGGCACTGGAACTCGGTCATAAGATCATCGTTGTAGTCAACAAGACAGACCGCCCCGACGCCCGCAACAAGGAAGTCGTAGACGAGGTGCTGGAACTTCTGCTCGACCTGGACGCTTCTGAAGAGCAGATAGACAGCCCTGTTATCTTCTGCTCCGGCAGACTTGGACTTGCAAGCTACGACCCCGACCAGATGGGTACCGATTTCAAGCCGCTGTTTGATAAGATAATCGAGCATATCCCCGCTCCCGAGGGCGACCCTGACGGTGAGCTCCAGGTTCTGGTAAGCTCCATCGACTATAACGAGTACGTCGGCAGAATTGCAATCGGACGTATCGAGCGCGGAAAGATGCGCAAGAACCAGGAAGTTATCGTGTGCGACCACCACAACCGCACAGCTCCGTTCAAGAGCAAGATAGTTTCCCTGTACCAGTTCGAGGGTCTCAACAAGGTAGAGGTAGACGAGGCTATGGTAGGCGACATCGTGTGCTTCTCCGGTATCGAGGGCGTTACCATCGGTCAGACCATCTGCTCCGTTAATGCTCCCGAGCCGCTTCCTTTCGTGAAGATCTCCGAGCCGACAGTTGAAATGACATTCTCCGTTAACACCAGCCCGTTTGCTGGCAGAGAGGGTAAGTTCGTAACTTCCCGCCAGATACGCGAGCGCCTGATGAAGGAAACCCTCAAGGACGTGTCCCTGCGCGTTTCCGACAGCGATACGCTGGACGCATTCAACGTTGCCGGTCGTGGTGAGATGCACCTGTCGATCCTCATCGAAACCATGCGCCGTGAGGGTTACGAGCTTTCCGTCAGCACACCCCGTGTCCTGACTAAGGAGATCGACGGCGTTCTCTGCGAGCCTGTCGAGCGCCTTGTTGTAGACGTACCGGCTGATTCCGTAGGTTCCGTAATGCAGAGCATGGGCGTGCGCAAGGGCGAGATGATCTCCATGCACCCCATCGGCAACCGCACCCGTCTGGAGTTCCTGGTTCCGTCAAGAGGTCTGTTCGGCTATCGCGGTGAGTTCATGACCGATACCAAGGGCGAGGGTATCATGAACTCCACATTCGACAGCTACAAGCCGTATTTCGGTGATATCCCGAGAAGAACCGTAGGTTCCCTGGTAGCATGGGAAACAGGTCCCTCTATCACATACGGTCTGTTCAACGCGCAGGAGCGTGGTACGCTGTTCATCGGCGCCGGCGTTCCGGTTTACGAGGGCATGATCGTGGGCGTTTCTCCGAAGGCTGGCGATATCGTCATCAACGTCTGCAAGAAGAAGCACCTGACAAATACCCGTGCTTCCGGCTCCGACGACGCGCTGCACCTTATCCCACCGAAGCAGATGAGCCTTGAGGAGTGCCTTGACTTCATTCAGGACGACGAGCTTGTTGAGGTAACACCTAAGAGCATTCGCATGAGAAAGATAATTCTCGAACGTGACCTGCGTCTTAAGGCAGAAGCAAAGAAGAAGTAAACAACACAGCCGCGCGAATTCCGTGCGGCTGAATTTATACGAGGTGACTATGTACAAGGCAATACTCTGGGATATCGACGGCACGCTGCTGAACTTTCTCAAATCCGAAAATGCGGCGATAAAGGAATGCTTCCGCAAGCTGGAGCTTGGCGAATGCACCGACGAAATGGTCGCGGATTATTCCGTGATAAACGACGGCTACTGGCGCATGCTGGAGCGCGGTGAAATAGCGAAGCCTGTGCTGTTCCTGCGGCGTTTCGCGGATTTCTTTGAGAAGTACGGCATATGCGCGGGCACTGAGGAATTCAACAGACTGTACCAGCAGACGCTGGGGGAGCACATATTCTTCAACGACAATTCATACGAACTTGTGAAATCGCTGAAATCCCGCGGGATAAGGCAGTACGCGGTGACAAACGGTTCATTCACCGCGCAGGACAGAAAGCTGCGTAGATCCGGGCTGGACAAGCTGTTTGACGGGATATTCATATCCGATGTTGTGGGCGCGGAGAAGCCGTATAACGAGTATTTCGACAGTGTATTCCAGCAGATACCCGAGGGCAGGGAAGAGGTCATCATTGTCGGCGACTCGCTGACCAGCGACATAAAGGGCGCAAATAACGCGGGCATAGCCTGCTGCTGGTACGACCCGGAAAACAAGCCGGCGCCCGACGGACTGCGCATAGACCACATCATCACCGACCTCAGCCAGATAAATCAGATAGTATGAAAATTCCCCGGAAGCGTGAACTTCCGGGGAAACTTACATCATCGGTGAAAACAGCCTGAGTATCGCCCTGCCTATGCGCCTGAAAATGTTGATGTGTATGCAGTCGGAGTAGGTTATCTCCTGGCATTCGCGCAGGGTTTCAAGGTAATCCAGCTTTATGTCGGAGATGCAGTCGCATTTGTACATCAGCGCGGCGCATTCAAAGTGCAGATAGAGGCTGCGGAAATCAAGGTTTATCGTTCCGACGACTGCCATCTTGTCGTCGGAAACGAAATTCTTCGCGTGAATGAACCCCGGCGTGTATTCGTAGATCTTCACGCCGTACTTCACCAGCTTGCGGTAATGTGCCCGGGTGACCGCGAAAACGAACCACTTATCCGGAATGTGCGGGGTGATTATGCGCACGTCCACGCCGCTTTTTGCCGCCAGTATCAGCGCGGTCTGCATTTCGTTGTCGATTACAAGGTAGGGAGTTGTGATGTAGACGTAGTTTTCCGCGTTGTTGATGATGTTGAGGTAGACGTTTTCGCCAACGGGTTCTTCGTTCAGGGGGCTGTCCGTGTAGGGGACTACAACTCCATCCCTATGGATATCCGCTATTTCGTCCGGGACAGGACGATACTTTTCCATGTCAGCTGCGTGGTTTTCCGTGAGGTAGTTCCACATTGTGAGGAACATCACCGTGAAACTCCAGACTGCCTCTCCGCGCAGCATTACGGCGCTGTCCTTCCAGTGACCGTATTTCTGCTTTTCGTTGATGTATTCGTCTGCGAGATTTATTCCCCCGGTGAATGCAGTATGCCCGTCTATCACGAGAATTTTTCGGTGGTCGCGGTTGTTCATTTTAGCCGACCACACCGGACGGAACGGGTTGAAAACACGGCATTTTATCCCGCGGCGTTCCAGTTCTTCGTTATACTTATGGGGAAGCGTCAGCAGGCAGCCGATGTCGTCGTATATCAGCCGGACGTCCACGCCCTCTGCGGCTTTGCGCTCCAGTATTTCGAGGATAGTCCCCCACATGATGCCGTCTGAAATGATGAAATACTCAAGGAAGATAAAGCGCCGCGCCTTTTCAAGCTGGTTTATCATCTCCGAGAATTTCTCTTCACCGCTGGGGAAGTACACCGTGTCGGTATTGCTGTAAACCGGGTAACCACCGTAGTTGTACAGGTACTTTGCCTGGCGTTCCACACCGTAGTCGTCCCAGTGCAGGCGGTGCATTATTTTTTCGTCCTGCGGGAGATGCAGCCTGGCTTCGTCGTTGTACTGCATCATTCTCTTGCGGATACGGTCGCCGGAATGGCTGTTGCCGAAGAAGATATAGAACATTACGCCGAATATCGGGAACGACAGTATAACGAATATCCACGCCATCTTGTAGCTGGGGTTGATATCGGTGTTGTAGATGTACAGCGAGAGCGCGGCGCCTATTCCCAGAAAAACGAGGTAAGAGTAGGTGTACAGCGTGCCGAATGTCAGAAAGATGAATACGAGATAGGTTATCTGAATGATGATGCCAAGAATGCACACAACGGTGCGGTTGAATATCTTTTTCAATACCTTTGTCAGAAAATGCATTTAGGCTCCTTTTATTGCGAAAACAAAAGCGGCAGCCGAAGCTGCCGCGAAGTGTCAGTTGCCTGAGTCGGGAACGATGTAATATACGCGTTCATCTGGTCTTGCAAGGTCCAGCTTGTCCCGCGCCATGTTCTCGATGTATTCGTCAAGGTCAGCGTCCTCGTCGAGATAGCGCTGCAGTTCGTCGTTGGAGTCCTCAACAGCTGCGGTCTGCGCAACAAGGTCGTCGTATTGCTGCTGGTACTCGTTTATCTTGATATTAGAGGAAACGATAGAGAACACCACGAAAACTGCCAGCACGATGAACGCTGAGAATGCCGCGATGCGGACAAATCCGCTGCGCTTTCTAGGAGCGTACGCCTCGTCTGACCTGAGCTTTAATGACATGTCTATTTTCACTTCCCCCATTATTATCCTTACGACTTTCTTTATTATACACTATTCTGCGGGGATTTTTCAAGGGTTTGTGCAACTTTTTCACATTGGCTGTGTAAATTTTGGAGATTTCCCCAAATCCCCTGGCAATACTCTGTGCAATTGAACCAAAAAACTTTGCCAGCAGCTTTCTGGCTCCTTTGAGCAGGCTGCTCAGCGCGGACTGCACTGCATGTGCCACAGCATTCTCGACGATGTTCAGCAGCCTGCCGACCGTGGTGACGTAAGTGAACACTCCCGCGCCGAAACCGAAAACTGTAGACCAGCGAATGTAGTTCCCGAGCGCGGTGGAAAGTTCCGTTACCGCAGCCGCAGCCAGCAGAAAGAATGCGATATCGCACACAAACGCGACCCACCTCGCGGGAATGAACACCCTCACGCAGCGCAGCGCCTCGTAAACAAGCCCGAACAGAAGCCCGGCTGCGAACCCGGCGAGCAGGCAGTCCGGGACGGAAAACGCAGACGGCTGGGTCATCTGAACAGCCTCCCTATCATGTTTTCGCGGCTGCTGAACCTGCTGTACAGCAGGCTGCGTACCTTTCCGGTCATGGAAAAGTCGCCGGTATCCGGGTCAAGACCCACGACGTGGAGTTCCTCGCCCCGCACGGTGAGTTCCCCCATCACGGTGTCGAGGATTATCTTTGTTTCAGAAAAGCTGCCGATGTCCTTTACACCTGAGATGCGCAGGCTGCTGCGTGCCTCAAGAATGAGCGTGTGTGTATCGTTCTGCATAAGTACCTCCCTGGCTTTTGTACATCATATGCGGACAGGGAGTGGGATATGCCTGCGGAACTTACTGAACGACCTCGTAGAGGGCAGCTGCGTCCTCTTTCTTGGTGAATTCCCTTACATCGAGGACTTTCACGCGCAGCGGCTTTGCACCGATGCTTATCTCGATGATGTCGCCCTCTTTCACGTCGTAGGAAGCCCGCGCGGGCTTTCCGTTGACGCTGACCTTTTCAGCGTCGCACGCCTCGTTTGCGACTGTGCGGCGCTTTATCAGCCTTGAAACCTTAAGATACTTGTCTAATCTCATAAAACCTCCATAAACAAAAACGGCAGGCAAGAATGCCCACCGCTTGGTTTCTTATGCCGTCAGACGCAGAAATTACTTGCTTACAGCGTCCTTGAGAGCTCTGCCTGCCTTGAATGCAGGAACCTTTGTAGCAGCGATCTCGATCTTAGCCTTTGTTCTGGGGTTGATACCCTCTCTAGCTGCACGCTCGCGTACCTCGAATGTACCGAAGCCTACCAGCTGAATGGACTCGCCCTTTGCCAGTGTATCAGTTACAGTCTCGATGAAAGCTGCGAGAGCCTTCTCGGAATCCTTCTTGGTGAGACCGGACTTTTCTGCTAAAGATGTTACTAATTCTGCCTTTGTCATAAGTTTAACCTCCAAAAATATTTTGTATAATCTAACGGTCAGCGACCGCTGAATACTTTTTTCTTCACCGCTTCTATTTCGTCAGGGGTGAGTTCGTCGAACTTCTTTCCGCTTTCTGATGCGGTTTTTTCGGCGTGACTAAAATCTATTATAAACTGATTTGACGCATATGTCAAGGCTTTTTCGCCATCGACTTTCAAAATTCTGTCCAAATTACAAAAATCCAACAGCAAATTTCCTAATGTCTGTTGATTTTGCGAATTGACCTCAAAGCCGCTTTCTTCCAGCCTGTCAAGCCCGGAACGTATCGCGTCGGCGCACTCCCCGGCGTCGTTTATAGGAAACCCGGCTCTTGAAGCGCGCTTGCACAGCTTTTCTCCCCGCAGCAGCGCCGGAAATGTTTTCGGCACGCTTTCCAGGGTCTCGGTGTATGTTTCCTGGTGCTTGGACTCTTTCTTGAGCGCGTCCCAGTTCTTGAGGACGGTGTCAGTGTCGTCAGCCTTTATCTCGCCGAAAACGTGCGGGTGGCGGTAAACAAGCTTCTGGCAGATGTCGTTGCAGACATCGTCGAAGTTGAAATTCCCGTTTTCGCGCTCTATCTGAGCATGGAACACGATCTGCAGCAGCAGGTCGCCGAGTTCCTCGCGGAGCATTTCGGGGCTGTTCTGGTCGATACCCTCGCAGACCTCGTATGTTTCTTCAATGAGGTCGGTGCGAATGCTTTCATGTGTCTGGACCTTGTCCCAGGGGCAGCCGTTTTCTGAACGCAGCAATTCGATGATATGCCGGAGGTCGTTTATATCGTATCTGTCCTTGAAGTCAAAATCTACCATATTTTTCACCATGCCTGCTGAGCCTTTTATTTATGCCGTTTAAGGGCGACACCTTTTATATATTACCCTATTTCTGTGGATTTTTCAAGTGCTTTTGCGAAAAAAATGCGGGATGTTTTGTTAATCGTCGGTTTTTACGAAAATCACTGTTGATAATTAGTGATATTCCATAAACAAAAGCCCCTGAAACTACTGAAACAGAAATGCATATAAGGTTCCCGACGTGAGAATTCATCAGGGAATACACCACATACGCACATGCGGCACATGCCAAAGCCCCCAGAAACGGTCGCCACACACAGGAAACCACGTTCACGCAGGGTGAGAGGAACTTCTTCAGCAGCAGCGCACCGGTCACGGACATGAACACATAGCCGATGGCTGTCGCGAGTGCGGCGCCCGAGATATTCAGCTGCGGCACTGACATCAGTATAGGATTAAGCAGCGCCTTTATTCCCACGGAAAAGGACATGAGTATCAGCGGGACATGCGCCTTTCCTATCGCCTGGAACACCCCGAACATAGCTGAAGCGATTATCATGAACATTCCCCCGAGGCAGAGTATCGTGAACGCCCCGGCCGAGTGTCGTGATCGCCCCGGATCACACGCTGACTTCCGCAGCGCGCCTGCTGTAAAGCGTCAGCAGAAGCGGTTCGCCCACTGCTGCGGCTCCCAGGCACGCGGGAAAACCTATCGAGGCTGCAGCACGGAACATAGTGCAGCAGTGCTGCACAGCCGCAGGAACGTCACGGCGTTCCCACGCGGCGGCGATTTCGGGGAGAGCGGTTTTTTCGGTCATTCCGGCGAAGGAGGGGATAAGCATGAACACGGTCATGGCAACTCCGGTGTAGCTGCCGTACATGAAGTTTGCAAGCCCGTCGGCTCCGCATTCTGCGATTATCGCGCCGTAATTTCCTATAAAATACGCGCTGTCAGCCGCGACGGCGTTTTGCAGCGTCCTTGTGACTGTGAGCAGGTCCACGAATGAAACGCAGTTCATGACCAGCGCGGAAGCGGCGACGGGGATTATTTCCCTTATCAGCCGTCTGGTTATCGTGAGCGACCTGTCGGTTTGTTCCCCGGCAGGGACTTTCAGCCTGCGCCGCTTGTC
>HF989471.1:0-2790 GCA_000432175.1 Eubacterium sp. CAG:786 | reverse complement strand
CACAGCTCGCTGACGGAAACCGCAGCGACCGCGCCGGCAGCCGCAACGGGGAGTATCGCGGAATAAGCCTCGCTGTAGTCTGCGTAATGCCTGCCGAGGATATCCAGACCGCATTCAAACCGGTTTTTTGCCCGGAAAACCACGCCATAAGCCGCAGTAAGTCCGACGACGGCTCTTGAAACAGCCTCCGCGACCGCTGCAGCGGACGACGGCACGACATCGGACATTCCCTCGTGATAGCCTCGTATCACGGAAGCCACGCAGCATATCATCACCGCGGGCGCAATTGCTATGACCGCTGGGGCGCTTTCCGGGGAACATGCGATGTGTTCCGCGAAGAATACCGAAAAAATCGCCACCAGCAGCGTCCCCAGCGCGCCTATAGCGGAAAAGAGGAGCAGGGCGGTGCGCCGGGTCTTAACGGCATTCCCGGGGCGATTTGCGGCGATATTCTGGGCAGTCAGCCGCATCATCACCGTGGGTATTCCTGCGGCAGTCACTGCAAACACCGGGGAATACAGCCCGTATGCGGTGGAAAAGTAGCCCATTCCGGTGCCGCCCAGTACATTCGCAAGCGGTATCTTGAATACCGCGCCGACTATTTTGGTTATCGTCATTGACGCGAACAGTATTGCGGTGTTCCTGATGTATTTTCTGTCCATGATTTCCCTCCTGCAAACGGCATGTCTTGTACAAGTTTATTTGCAGGCGCGCGGGAATATTACCAGGGCACCAAAATAAGCGGTTTTTCATAGAATAGAACAGCGAGAATATCGCAATATCATAAGGAGGAAAAACTATGAACTCATTCGAGCATGAAAAGTTCACAAAGCCTGGATATGCATACGTTCCACCACAGCGCATGGATAAGGTGTATCCACCGAATAAGGCGCTCCAGGCCGGGACGATATTCCCCGAACTGAATATCACCATGGACGAGTACGAGAGGGGGCTTTACAATGGGAAGTAACATGTATCGCAGACCGGTTTCCCCGCAGCCGAGGCAGGCGGCGCCCGGCCGACCGAATTCCCCCCAGGGCTGCGAGGAACTTCTCCGTGCGATAGCGGAGGCTGATTTCTTTGCACAGGACCTCAAACTTTACCTGGACACCCACCCCGGCGACAAGCGCGCCGTGGAAATGTATGTCGAAGCCTGCCGCCAGTACCGCGCATGCAAGGCTGCCTTTGAGGACAGCTTCTATCCGCTCAACCCATGCAGCGCCGGTCAGGACGGCTGCTGGGACTGGCCCGAGGGCGTCTGGCCGCCGTTCAACTGAGGAGGGTGACATATGTTCATTTTTGAGAAGAGAACGCAGATACCTGTCTGCATAAAGAACCGTAATCCCAAACTTGCAGGTATTATCTTAAGCCAGTACGGCGGTCCTGACGGCGAGCTTTCAGCTTCGCTGCGGTATCTGTCGCAGAGGTTCACGATGCCTGATAATATGGGAAAAGCGCTTCTTACAGACATTGGCACCGAGGAACTTGCGCACCTTGAAATTATCGGGAGCATAGTTGGTCAGCTTACTGACGGCGAGGGTGCAAGAAGCTTTGATAAGTACGGAAAGGCAGATTATTATGTTGACCATGCCAATGGGGTGTATACGGCTAATGCGGCGGGAGTTCCGTTTACAGCGTCGTATTTTCAGGTAAAAGCCGACCCCATCGCGGACATTGTCGAGGACATGGCGGCAGAACAGAAAGCGAGAGCGACCTATGACAATATCCTGCGGCTTTCCGACGACGCCGACGTAAACGAAGTGATACGCTTCCTGCGCGAGCGCGAGGTGGTGCATTTCCAGCGTTTCGGCGATGCGAAGCGTACTATTTTAAGCAAAAAAATAAGCGATTTCTTAAGTTTTCGGTAAACCTGTGTTTTCCAGAAAGATACATAAAATCGCTTGATTTTTCAGCAGTAATATGCTATACTTTAATTAAGGAAAGTAATTCCAATGGCAAACGAGCAAGAATTACCTGATGACCGTAAGGAAAAGGAAGAGATAATCAGGAATTTCCGGCTGATGGACGATACGTTCATGAGCAAGGTGTTCGAGGATAAAGCCTGTGCGGAGCTTCTGCTCAGGATAATCCTCGGTCGGGACGACCTGACCGTGCAGGAGGCTGTAACTCAGTACGAACTGAAAAACATTCAGGGACGTTCCGCCAAGCTGGATATCTACGCTGTTGACAGCACCGGAGCGAAATACGACGTTGAGGTACAGCGCAGCGACAAGGGAGCAGTTCCGAAGCGTGGACGGTATAACAGCAGCCTGCTGGACTGCAACACGCTTGATACCGGAGATAACTTTGAGAAGCTCCCCAAGACTTATGTGATATTCATAACGGAAAACGACTATTTCCGTGCCGGACTTCCGATGTGCACGATAACACGGTGCATAACCAACATGGGTAATGCCGTATACGGTGACGAATCGGGCATAATATATGTAAACGGCGCAAACCGTGATGATTCAGCGGTAGGAAAGCTGATGCAGGATTTCTTCTGCAAGAATCCGCATAAAATGAACTATGAGCTTCTGTCCAGACGGACGGAATACTTTAAGGAAAGCAAGGAGGGTGTTGATACTATGTGTAAGTTAATGGAAGATTATGCTGACAAGAGAGCAAAGTCGATTGCAGTTGAACTCTGGAAAGATGGGATCAGAGATGTTGAAAGGATTTCCAGACTTACCAAACTTCCTCTTGATGAAGTAAAAAAGCTGTTCGATACTAAATCGGCATAACACAACACATAAAAGAGAAAGGCGCTGTAAAATAACTCAACACCCA
>HF989470.1 GCA_000432175.1 Eubacterium sp. CAG:786 | reverse complement strand
GCAGATACTGCGAAAGCGGAGCGTACGGCATCCGATAAGGTACGCGCTGAATACATAAAAACGTAGCGCAACACCAGAGGAAACGCTGACAGGTGTAATTTCACGCTTAACGTGACGCCGCTTTTCCCGGAAATAAAAACAGGAGCAGAATAACTATAATTACGCCGGACGTATGCGCCCGGACGGCAGTTATCAGGCCGGCGCAAAAAAACAGCCCCGATAACTGTCTGACAGGAATCGGGGACTGTTTTTATGGGTGACTATTTTCCCGACATGGCGTCGTAAGCCATCTGCGCCGCTTCGGTGGAGATGTTGCAGCCCATACGCCACACGCGGACCAATGATACAGCTTTGTCTATGCAGGACAGCAGCGCGGCCATTTCGGAGGGGTCTTCCGGGCGGAGCGTCTGGTCGAGAAGGCTGTATACCGCCGCGTCGGCGCTGACAGGCTCAATGTGGTTGGTGCTGCTCCGCCCGAGGATACATATACCACGCAGCGGAAATTCGGCGTTGATGTTAAGGTCGCTCTTGCCGCTCCACGGAGTTCCGCAGGCGGTGACAGAGCCGCCGCGCAGCATTATTGCGGGTTTATCGTCGTTGAGTAT
>HF989469.1 GCA_000432175.1 Eubacterium sp. CAG:786 | reverse complement strand
AAAGAGTGTTTTTCAAAAGTAAAAACAGAAATAAATTCTAGCTTGTATTTTTTGACATATTATGCTATACTATTAGAAAAACAAATATAGAGGTATAAAAAATGCTTTCAGCAATTTTATCAATGATAAACGACGAGACGGATAGGGAACTTGTACGTTCCTTGTACGAAGTCAATGAACAGCTAATGTATAACATTGCAAATAAAATACTGCATGACCGCGCTGAAGCTGAGGATGCGGTTCAGACTGCCTTTGTCAATGTGATAAATAATCTTGAAAAAATTCGAGAAATAAACTGTAACGAAACGCGCTTCTATCTTGTTACAGTAGTGAAAAACATAGCCATTAATATGCTAAAAAAGAAGCAGCAGCACCCGGAGATCGATATTGACGAAATCTATGATGCACAGTCAGATGATAAAGTTGAGAATACAATTATTGGAAAAATCAATTCTGAGATAATCAGAGATGCAATACGGGAGTTGCCAGATAAAGATTATGAGATTATGTTCCTTTATCTTGTCAAGGAGCTATCCCCATCAGAAATCGCCAAATTGCTTGGCATTACAGGAAACCATGCAAGGCAAAGAATTTTCCGGGCAAGGCAGCGATTGATACAGAGTCTTGAAAAGCGAGGTATTACCAATGAAGCTTGACGACATGATAGCAAGTGAACTCATAAATACATTAGATGAAAGACTTGCGCAATACAATATCGATATAAAAAAGCATTATTTTTCTCCTGTCTATAGAGTAAGGCGCTATCAGACTATCAGAAAATATTTAATGAAACCGTCATCAAATAAATTTTCTGTCAGACGCGTCAGATTTATTTTGCTTGCAATAATTCTTGCTGTATTTCTTCTGGCGGGGTTCAGCATTTGGTATACAATAGGAAATTTTTCTTTTAATATTTATAGTGACCATTCTGTGACATATATCAGCAATACTACAGCTGATAAGGGAAAAATCGAATATATATTTGGTTTGTCGTCCGATACCAGTTATACTTTAGTTGACAGACAAAGCGATTATAACGATGTTTTTTCAATTTATCAATCTGGAAGTAATAAAATAACACTTTGCCAAATGGTAAATGATGAGATAGCTTATTTCAACACAGAATATAGTTCACCCGAACATATAATGATAAATAATTATGAAGGGGTATTTATTTCTGAGAATGATGAGTGTTTTGTGGTATGGATAATGGATGATTATTTGTTCACTCTTAGCGGCAATATAGACAAAAAAACAGTTGTTGATTTGGCGGAAGCTACAATTGTAGAAAAAATTGTAGAAATTCTGTAACGGCGGTATGGTTAAATTGTTTTAGTTGTTGAGAGTGGATCTCAAATTTGACATAAAGGAGGTGTGTAATGTGAAGAAAGTAATAATGGTAATCGCAATGTTAGCTGCTATATCTTCTGTTACGGTAAATGCAGCTGCGGCAAATGTGACGACATATGGAAGTGCCTATTCAGTATCGCCGTATTATGAAACAGCGTCAGCTGCTTTCAGCACATTGACTATCAGTGGAACAACCGCCAAGTGTGAAAGCAAACTGATAGGTCATTCTGATGTAACAAGCTGGAACGTTGAGCAGACTCTGGAACAATTCTGGGGACTGTGGATATGGAACGAGGTTGATGGCGGATACTGGAATGAAACACTTTCTATAAGTTCAGGCAAAGTAACCAATAACATATCTGGCCTTTCTAGTGGAAAATATCGTTTGAAATCCGTTTTTACATTAACGACTTCAAACGGTAAGACAGAAACTTTTACAGTTTACAGCGATGAGAAATCTTTGTGACCATTGGCAAAGCATTAAACCTATAAAAGTTTAATCTGATAATAGGAAAACCTGGATGATGCATCGTAAAAACGACATCTAAATTGGAGGTTTATAATGAGAAAGACAATCCTATCAGTAATCGCATGTGGACTTGTTGCAGGATCTTGTTGTTTATCTGCAAGCGCAGAAACGATAAAAGCGACTACATCTTCACATACGGATGGCAAGCAGTCAATTACTATTACATCTGAGGGTTATATGGATTATAACATTCCAACGCCTTCGGTCGAGATTTATTTCTATGGAGTTAGAGCTTATACTCCAGGATATGGGAATAGCAATAATATTACTACTTCTTTCTCTATCTTAGGAAAGCTAAATCAGACATCTTCAAGCAAATCGTTTAGAAAGAGTGGCAGCGGAGAAATTTGTGATTACAAATCTAATGGAATTGAAACATTATATAATAATGTTTCTTCGACGATCACAACTTCTTCAACTGTATATGGTTCCTCATCTCAGGAGTGTAACTATAACTGCAAGTAATTTACCTCGGAATGTTACTTAAGAATGAAATCCGTTCTCGTTAAAGTGTATTTTGGCGAGAACGGTAGTTTCCTCTTTCCGCTGTGTGGTGTAAAGTTTAAAGTAAGGAGATGTGGATTAACAATGATGTCATATAGGCAATTTGGAATTGCGATTATGCTTACGGCTTTATGTATACTTCTTTCCGGCTGCTATAGTTCCGGAGGCAGTAGCTATGTTGACATCAGCGACCTTGACGGAGAAATATCACGATCTCAGTTGGACATTTGCTTCAATGGATACAAGTATGATGATAAACCTATGACCTTTTTGGGAAGCAAATTTGCACTGACTCCCGAATATCTTTATATTATCGAATTACGCAGCAAAAAGAAAATTGACCTTACAACGGGAAGAATGAGCTCAGTTTGTGAACTGCCAGGGTGTATTCATGATGTAAATAAGTCTGACAACTGTGGGGAGTTTGAGAAGTTTAATCCCGTTTTTGCTTCTGAAAACGGATTGTATATTACTAAATCCGATTCTCCTGGAAAGCTGTTTTTAAGGGATCACACCGGTGAACGAGAAGTGTTTGAGAATACGTTCTACACAGAGCTTGACGCAGCTTATAATCCCGATGAAAAAACGTCATTCAGCGGATTTGTACATAATGGGACGATGTATCTTATCGGTTATTGCTATATGTACACGGTTGATCTTAATTCCATGAAGCCAACGAGCGAACCAGTCGTTGTTACAGACTGTGGAATTAACAGTGCAGCAGTGTCAGGTGATATGTTCTGGCTGATAAATGAAAATCTTGAACTGATCCGGTACGATATGAAAAACGATAAAATTGAGAAAGTGGATGACAAAGTAATCAGGCTGAGATGTGATGAAGAAGGCGCATATTATTTGAAATTTGATGATGATGGGAGCAGCCTGTATTTCTGTGGTAACGGTGAATCTGCTGGGAAAAAACTGTTTGACGCGGATTCGGGTGACTTTTGCGTGACAGATAATTCAATATATTATTTTTCTTCCGATGGATTATACATGAGCAGCAAAAACGGTGAGAATACTCAGAAAATCGAACTTAAACACACATACTCTGATGGCTCAGAATATGCATATCATGGCACGTCAGATTGTTGGTTCATAGAAAATAGTTCATGCGACAGTGTATTCCTGGTAGACTATTCGCAGAATACTGGTTTGATTCATGCAAATGCAATGTTTGCTATAAAGAAGGACACGGTTGATTATCAGTCTGTTGGATTATAGTGTGAAAAGGTGGCTGAAAGATGAGAAAGTTGATGTTCATTGTATTGATCATTTCAATGATCACAATGTCGGGATGCCGAACCGATTTACAGTCAAATAGTAGTTTTGAAGCTATAGCTATAGATTATAGTAATAATATTGATACAGATGAATCCGTTAATATGGAATCAGCAGCAGAGAATCAATCATTCAGTTTTTCAGTGCAGATGAATGTATCTGAGATTTCAGAGACTGGAAGCTCTGATTTATCGGTTGGTTATAAAATGAACATCATTGAGACCAAGAAAGTTGATTTGGTTCTTTCGACTATGGTTATTCCCGACAGAAGTATTATACGAGATGAAATTCCAGTAAAATGCTTTATAGTTGCTGATGGAGAGCTGGTGTCCTTTTCTGTAGACGGCGGTAGCTTTTCCATACAGAATACATTTGCGGTAAAACCGGAAACTCTATCAAAAGTCATAGTTTCTTTCATAGGCAATCCGGATATGAGATATATATCGGTTGTTGTTTGTGCTTTTCCAGACGATATCCCGGCTTTAGGTATAGGTCTGTACAGTGGGGTTTGTACTTATTCTATCGTCAACATTTCAAATAAGAATAAAGAAGTGGATTTTGTAAAAAATTCGGATAATTATCTTTCAATTAAAATGAATGATGACCTTTTTGGCATTGGTATCGACACATTGTCATTTCAAGATAATAATAAAGCAAACAGCACTCAGAACCTAGATGATATTATTGTTCATAAGGGAAAAGATGATTTGTGGATAAAATTTAAGGAAGATGCATCAGTCAACGGTATTGATTACTTGGGGGGATACTATTCGCTGTTTGTACTTTGCAATGGTGATGTATTACCTGTTTTTAGCGGTGAATACACTCGCACGCTCTTTACGCCAGTTATACATGAAGAGAATAGTAACACAGATGTATTTCAATTCCCTATTCCCGAAGAGTATTTGCCAGATGACGGCTTAAATACGTTTCAAGCAATAGCGGTGCCTTATTACATTCCTGAAGCCGAAAAGCAGATTGATGAATGTGGCTCAATTGCATTAAAAGGATTCAGTACCCCTAAAACCAGAGTAGTAATACAATAGCAGAGGAGCGCTATGTTTAACGAACTGAAAAAATTGTTTTCTTCAAGATTTATGTGGGTGATACTTGCAATTGCAGTGGGATTCTCTCTGTATAACATGCTTAGTTCCGTCATGCGGAATTATGAGTCCGATGCAGCGACCACCGAGAGCATAAAAGAATATTCAGCGCAGATAGACGCAGAAGGACTTTCCGGCGACGAGCTGTGTGATGTGCTTTATGAAAGCCAGCAGAAGCTGGAAAAGCAGTACTATGCAGGGGACAGCAGTATATTTGAACAGTACGCTGCCGCTGAAAAAGCGTATAAATACGCAACGTATGTGTACAAGACGTTCCCCGCCAACCGCATGAAAATTGTTGAAAACATGGAATATGACCTGCGTTACTCTAAGGGTGGAAATTCACGCATGCTTGAAACCGCAGTCAGGCTATACAACAGAAACGTTCCGTTAAGCTTCACTTTTACTGGGCACTCTCATGAGCGTACATACGAGTTTTTTAATAATAAATTCTCAGAAATAGCGATGCTTGCTTTAATTGCTGCTATGAGCGTGAGGATATTCTCGGTTGACCGTTCAACCGGCGCATACCGACTTATTGACACTACCAGAAAATCGCAGAGAACAGTTTTCCGCCGGCAGCTTTCTGCAGTTTGTGTTGTCGCGTTATTTCTCGCGGCAGTTCTGGCTGCTATGGAGGTGATACTGTCGGTAAGCGTCTATGGACTGAGCGGTTTCATGCTGCCTGTTCAGCAGCTGGAGATGTACGAAATGTGTCCTTTTTCGCTTACGATAGCCGGATTCTATCTTGTGAAGTTTATTTCAAAGCTGATGGTGTATTTCATGGTTGTGGCTTTCTCGGCTTTTTGCGCAGTATTTTTCAAAAGGACAGTGGTTTCAGATGTTGTCAGTGTGATTTTCAGCGCAGGCGGTCAGCTGGTTTGCGTTTTTTACCTGTATGCAACGACGCGGGGTGGAACTGCGGTCTTTCCGTCAACGGTATTCATGACGCAGGAGGGAACGGAACAATACGATACAATACGCGCCCTTGTTCCGCAAGGACTGCTGAATATCTCCAAATACATGGAAAAGTTCGATTATATGCTCCTCTTTGGAATACCCATAAACAGAATGTTTTTTTGCCTGGGAATTACGGTATTACTGACAGTGATTTTTACTGTGGCGGCATATTGCGTCCGTACAAGAAATGTAAGAGGAGCGTGGCGATAATGGAACTCAGCTTTAAGAATATCACTAAAAAATACAAATCCAAACAAGCGCTGACGGATATCAATATTACGCTCCATGAGGGAGTATACGCATTGCTTGGCCCTAACGGCGCGGGAAAATCCACGCTTATGAATATCCTGGTCGGGCTTATTCCGGCGACGACGGGAGAGGTGCTTCTGGACGGAAAAAACACTGTAAGCCTTGGTGCTGATTTCCGCGGACTGCTCGGTTTTCTTCCGCAGGAACCGGGATTTTATCCGTCGTTTTCGGGGTACGATATTATGAAATATTACGCCGATTTAAAGGGAGTTCCAGACGCTCAGCAAAGGATAAACGAACTGCTCGAACTTGTCAATCTGGCTTCCGATAAAAAACGCAGGGTAGGTCAGTACAGTGGTGGAATGAAGCGGCGGTTGGGGATAGCCGTTGCGCTTCTTAACGCCCCGAAAATACTTGTAATGGACGAGCCATCGGCGGGACTTGATCCCGAGGAGCGCATACGGCTTCGGAATATTATTTCCAACATTGGTTTCGACAGGATAGTGATTCTCGCAACGCATATAGTTTCCGATGTTGAGAGCATAGCCGACGAGTGCCTGCTGCTGAAAGATGGCAAGCTCATTGCTTCCGGAACTCCCGACGCGCTGAAAGGCAAGATAGCGGGAAAAGTCTGGGACGTTCCCTGCGGACAGGGCGATGTGCGGCGATATATGGCGGACACTCCCTGTACGAATATTATAAAATCCGACAGCGGGACCTGTCTGCACATTGTTTCAGATGAAAGACCTGCGGATAGTGCGGTTTCTGCTGCCCCTGGACTTGAGGACGTTTATGTTTACTATTTCAACGAGCGTTCGAGGTGAAATGATGAGGCTGTTTATTGCCGAACTCCGTAAACTGCTGATATCAAACCGCGCTTTGATTTTCATTGTGACAGCGGTAATATTGCAGATCATATTATCATTCGTTCCAAAGACGTATGAGCATTCGTATTCCCCGGAAGTTTACCGCAAATATACAGAGCTGTTAGCAGGTGAGGTAACGCCGGAAAAAGTAAAATTCCTACAGGAAAAGTGCGATGAATATACTGCCGCGATCTCCGGATATCCCGAAAAATACGCGGAATATCTTGACGGAAGCATAACGATCGAGGAATTTTCGCTATTTACCGAACAGAACGTCATTGCCAGCGCAGAACTGTCTACCGTGGAATATCTGCTGAATAAAGCCGGGAGTTTCAACGGTAGCTTTAAGGCTGAGTTCTTTTACGACACGGATTTTGAAAACTTTTTTGCGGAAAACGGCTTTGATTTTCTGCTGCTTCCAGCGGTTTTGTGTATTGTAGTTCCGGTTTTTGGGATTGAGTATTCGGGCAATTCCACACAGATGATACTTGTTTCGAAAAACGGAAGGGTTCGTCTTGCCGTGCTGAAAATTCTGGCTTCCTGCGTTATTGTGTATCTGCTTTCGTGGGTCATGAGCGCGTTGAGGCTAGGATTTTTTGTAAGCTTACATGGTACGGAGAATTTCGGGAAATCTGCTGGAAATCTGCTGAACTGTGGAGGCGTCAATAATGTTTCCATACTTCAATATTATTTAGTCGATTCGCTTGTTAAAGCGGTTTGCTGGACCGTTCTTGCGGTGTTCATCTGCATGGTCACTACAATTTGCCGGAATACAGGATTTTCATTTATTCTGTCATTCTTGACGATTTCCGCTCCGTTGCTGCTCAATGGACTTGGTGGAAACGAACTTCTTGGATATTTTTTTGATACAGTCGTCCTTTCCGGAATGTATCGGGCTTCGTTCAGCTTCTGGGTATTTGCAGTCGCTGCCGTTGTAAAGGCGGCAGCGTTCGGAGTGATCTCGGCTCGATGCTGGATACGGTCTGAGCGTCAAGCAAAGGAATAATTTGTTCAATATTTAGAAAGAATCTGATGTTTGACCAAGGCGTAATATGTTAAATACGCATATTATATGTGGAGGGTTTAGTGAAATTGGGGTTGGGGATTAACATATTAAATATTTAAATATCGCACCAAGTATGCTTTGAGTTAAGTGGCGATATTGAAGCAACTATTGGCTTGACTGGAATGTAGAGTTCTGGTCTTGCCAGTCATCAAATTAGAAAAAGAAGATAACGCAGGAGGATACCATGACAAATAACATTCAATTAAACATTGACGATCAAATTCTAAAATCTAGCAGAATAATTTGCCGTCATATTAGCAATTTGGGGAATATCTCAAGAGGGCAGATGTCTCAAGATATATTATCTCATCTTCGTCATTTCATCGAGCATATAATTTTGAAAGTTTACGCTGGAGGAGATGATA
>HF989468.1:6136-33320 GCA_000432175.1 Eubacterium sp. CAG:786 | reverse complement strand
ATTAAATATTTCTGATAGTTTTATAAGTGTGGAAATATCAGGTTCATTTGATGTTTTTTCATATTTAAATATTGCCTGCTGAGATATACTGAGCATTTCGGCAAGCCTTTGCTGTGATAATCCTGATTCTTCTCGTAACAACCGTAAGTTTTTGACCATAGAAACCTCCTAATTAGCTATATATTAATTTTACCAAATATATTGCGATTATTAAAAAACCGTTTAGTTGTTGACAAAACCAAAAGGTTGTGATATAATACAACTAAAGGTAGTAAAATTACCCACAAAATGTGGTTGTTTATCAGGAGATGTCAAAATGTTCGATAGGTTATTTGGCGAGGGTCAGGAACTTCAATTCAACAAGCTAAAAATTATGGTACCTATTTCTTTAGTGCTGGTTGTTGCTATGGTGATCTATGGCATAGTATCCGGTGACTCTTCATGGATCGTTGGAATATTAATAGTTGGATTCGTCTGGGGCGTTCGATATGTTCCGAAGTTTATTTTTCACAAATCAATAGGCAATTTATTTGCTGAAAATATCTTTTCCGGAGTGGCTGCAATGTTCGGCATGCTTATTCTTTCCTGCGCTTTTGGCGTGGTAATTATGGTTCTTGGTATATTAAGGTTCATTTACCTGCTGGTCGTTCGTGCTTCTAGGAGAGCCGAGTAGCAGTATCACCTTAACTACTGGAATAATAAACAAAACGGCGGCTGCGAATGCAGGCTGTCAGAAAAAACAGGAGGTTTTATTATGAAGATCATGAAGAAAATAGCCGCAGCACTCCTTGCAGCGGTAATGGCTGTCACAGCCTTTGCCATAACCGCAAGTGCGGACAGCATTTACGACACCGCAAAGGAGATCAAGAGCGGTGTTGAGGTGACTGCAACCGGAATTGGATACGGAGAGTGTGCTGATTACAAAATCAAGGTCACAAAGAGCGGCACACTGTCACTGAATCTTACTATCGGAATGGATAAAGCGTATATTTTTGTTCTGGATTCTGATGGAAATGGTGTTAAATACAGTGATTATCAGGTGGTTACCGGAAATGCAACATGGTATGATCAAAATCATACAAAAGGTAATTCATTCAATTGCTCATGGAACAGTTCGACTGAAAAAATTAAATTTAAAGCGGATTATTCAGTAGAAAAGGGAACTTATTACATAAGGATACAGCACAATGACTGGGGTTCCAGTTCAAATGGAAATCGTAAAATAAACCTCACCGCCACCTTCCCCTCTGCCACAGTATCCAAAGCCAAGATAAGCTATCTGACATTAAAGGTATCTCAAGGTGACGTTGCAGAGCTTGGCACTGTTCTGAGCGGTTCAGGCTCGGTCGAGTGGACAAGCAGCAAAGCTTCTGTTGCGACCGTAAATTCGAGTGGCAAGGTAACTGCCAAGGCAAAGGGTTCTGCGATAATCACTGCGAAATGCGGTTCTTCTAAACAGAAAATCAAGATAATCGTAAAGTGACCTGACATTTCTCAGGCTTCGCTTCTTAAGCGGTGACGCATATTCAGCATTGAATTGATCGCGAGGTGAAAATAATGGACAATGCGCTTATCAACGTTCATTACCGAAAGCCGCTCCAAGACGAGGGATGCTGCAAGTTCTGCAAGTATAATAACGAGGATAACGAGAATTTTTGCCAAAAGCTCTCTTTTTGGATTCCCAACACCGAATTTATATGTGATGAATACGAAGACAGCGATTTGCTGAAAAGTATTGAGTCGTGCTTAAATGAAGCGTACGCACTTCGGGACAAAGATATATCTGAAATGACAGACGCCGAGCTTGAAACGGAACGTGGTCACGACAAATTCGTGATGCTGGAATATGCCAAACGTCAGGAAAAAAGGCAGAACTGGAGCGAAGCAATCAGGGCATATAAATCAGCGGGAGATCAGGGCGTTGAATCGGCATATTATCATGCCGGAATAATAGCAGATAATATGCAGTCATATCGAAAAGCCGCCAATCTGTACAAACTTGGTTATAAAATGGGCGACGAATGGTGTGCTTATCGTCTTGGATGTCTTTATTATTACAAACAGATTTCGGGATTGTTTGCCGATTCAAAAGCCCGCAGGTGTTTGCTGTATGCAGCAAGGAAAGGTATTCCGAATGCACAGTCAAAATACGCCGTGTATTTAATAGAGCATAATAGGAACATTGAAGCGTCAGAAAACAGTGGTGAGTTCTGGCTTATGTGTGCCTTGCTTAATTGTGACCAGGAGGCATCGGATGTAATAAGAAAGATTCGTTCAGGTTTTACTGAAAACACACTTGAATACTACGATAAGCGTTTGTTTGAAATTAAGCATTACATTATTGAGAATCGCCCAGAATACATTCCCAATTATAAAAGTTAGAAAGTCATGCGAATAACCGAAAGTGTTTATAAACGTATGATCAACAGTCCGCCATGTCCTCCGGAAACAGGCGGAATACTAGGTGGAAACCACGGCGTGATAACCCATATCGTTACTGACAGGGGTCTGGGTGATTACGACAGATATGTTCCGGACACCTCATATCTGAACAGGGTTATAATTCAATGGGCTGAACATGGAATTTCATTCATGGGAATATACCATACCCATTTCAATAACGATATCGGATTATCGCACGGTGATAAGCGATATATCTCTGTAATAATGGACGGCACCAGTGACGAAAGTGTTCTGTATTTTCCGATAGTTCTTCCCGGCAAAAGCGTAATAGCTTACCGCGCCGAGAAAAATGGTGAACTATCTGTTATCCGAGAGAAAGCTGAAATCATAAAAGGAGGTGAAACAAATGAATAATCAGACAACAGAAAAGGGCGTAAAGATCATCAGAATCCCAGAGGGTAGCTTCTGCGGTGGAAACTGTTCCGACTGCGTTTACTGGGAGCGCAACAATCGTGACAGCAATGACAGAGGATATTGCAATCACTACGGAAGTTATTATCACCCTTCCGAGCGTCAGGGATGTCTTTCTTATGAGAGCAGATGATTATTGAGCCTAAAGAACAATTTTAATAATCATCTTTTTTTTGATTTAGTGATCCGCAACTTATTTTTCGTCACGAGTTAAGGCAATACCTCACGCCAATAAAATGTTGGATTATGTGTGGTGTTGCCTTAACAACTATTTATCTGAAAGGATTCATTAAACTACGGTTATGGATAATGATAATATCCTTATCGTAAATATGAACACACTTGAGAAAACTAAGATCACATTACCCAACAAGGATTAAATGCGATCTATGATCACTATTCAATAAAGGAGGATACTTATGAAACACATTACCAAAGCATTATCATCAATACTGCTGGCGGCTTCTATTGCTGTTGGCAGCGTTGCAGTGAGTGAAATCACAAGCGTCAGCGCAAGCGCAGCTGATACCCATGATCTTTCAATTACGGGCTATGTATCATTTTATTTGACCCAAGGCGAATATACCGATATCGAATATAGATTTTCGGGAGAGGGAATAGCGGCAGTTCGTCTGAGAACAAGTGATAACATGACAGCATACACCAAAAATGTAAGATGGATTGAATATCCTGGCACCTGTCAGGCTTTCTACTGCATTAAGAATCTTGATGGCAACGATGGAACATTGCAATTCAGCCTGCTTGACGATGATTATCAGGAAGCGATGACATTTAATACCAATATATTGGTGGAAAAAGAGCCAGCCCAAATAACATTTAATGACATGTACTTCCCTACGTCGATAAACGAAGGTGAACACTGCCATATCAGCGGTGAAATAACCTCCACGGATATGATTGACAGCATTGAAGCCTATGTTTTTCAGTATGGCAGTTCGAATGTTGTTCTTTATTCGAGCGTATCGCCTGATCGTACAAGCTATGGACTTTATGATTCCGATTTGGACAATGGAATAGATTTTTCCAAACTTTCAGCAGGCAGCTACTACATAAGCTATCATGTTACAAGCGGTACAAAGGAAGAATACTATACCATTGACTTCAATGTCAACAGTACTGTCCCTGCGGAACCTACGGTAACTTTCAGCGATATGTATTTTCCGTCTTCAATAGATGAAGGAAATGGTCAGCATATCAGCGGTACTATAAGTTCTACCCAAAACATTGATACTATTCGGGCCGTAGTATACAGCAGCGATTCAAACGCGGTACTTTCTGCCAAGCAATACCCGAATTCCAAGAGCTATTCCCTTTATGATTCTGACCTTGACTGGGCGCTGAGCTTTTCGCAGCTTTTACCCGGCGACTACACACTGACATATTTTGTGTCAAGCGGTTCTGCTGACAGAAGCTATACTCACAATTTCACAGTCAAGGCTGCGGAATCTGCTGTGCCTGTCGTATCTTTTGAGAATATGTCATTCCCGTTATCGTTTGAGCAGGGTACCGACCCTGTTATGAACGGCAACATCAGGTCTACTCAGAATGTTGATTACCTGTCTATTGAAGTTCGTGACAGCTACGGGAATATCGTGCTCTATTCCTATAATAATCTTGCATGGTGGTATATTACACTTCAAGGTTCTGGAATGAATACAGATATTGATTTTTCAAAACTTGACGCAGGCGACTATACAATAAACTATTATGCCTCAAGCGGTCTTGGAAGCAATACATACACTCAGTATTTCACCGTATATCCTGCGTATAAGCCTGACCCAGTGATCACATTCAGTAGTATGTCCTTTTCAGAATCAATTCCCAAGGGCAATGGTCAGCATATCAGCGGAACTATCAGTTCTACTGATGAAATAGACACGATTCAGGCAGTTGTGACTGATTCCTCAGGAAAGGTTTGGCTGAATGCAAAGAGATACCCCGGTCAGAATACATATTCTTTGTTCAATTCAGCACTTGATTGGGATCTCTCTTTCTCTGAGCTTCCGGCAGGCGACTATAAGCTGACATACTTTGTCGCAAGTGGCGCAACAGACAGAAGCTATACTCATACATTTACAGTAAGAGAAAATACTGAGGATGGAGCAATTATACTGTTTCACGACATGGAATTCCCCGAAAATATAGCGGTCGGCAAGGGTCAGCATATCAAAGGAACGATAACATCGTCTGGTATTATAAAAAAGGTTCAGGCGGTGATCACCGACAGTTCTGGCAAGGAGATAAAGTCCGCAGTTAAATATCCGAATACTGGTTCATACACGCTGTATGACTCTGAACTTGACTGGGCCCTGCCATTTTCCGGACTCGGTGCCGGAAGCTATACCCTGACATATAACGTTACGGCTGGAAGTTCGACGAAATCGTACTCCTGTAATTTTACTGTCGGGAAAAATACCAGCACAAAGCTGAGTCTTGAAAAGGGATTTGCATATTGTGCAAAATGGTGGAATAAGCGCAATAAATCATGGCCAAACAACGGATCTGATTGTGCAAATTTTGCGTCACAGTTCCTTGCTGCCAGCGGTCTTCCAAAGGATAGCCAGTTCAAGCCTGGTACAAGAGTTGTCAAGGGTTTTGACAATCTGAAAAAGTACCTTTATAAGAATTATGGCGTTCAGACTATAATGAGGAAAAAGTACTCAGACTGTCTGGCTGTTGAAGAAGGTTTTGCAAAATACAAATCTAATCTGTCGTATAAGGATATCAAGCCAGGCGATTTGGTAGTTATGCCCGGATATGACAGCAATGGAAATAAGATTAACGACGGTCACATAATGATCGTATATAAGGTCGGCGGGAGCAAAATCTATTGCTATGGTCACAGCAACGACAGAAACGGTAAGACTTTTTATGTGAGCGACAGTTACATTCAAGGTGTAGTTAAGACATCTGCCCTATTTGGCTAAAAAATGAACATCTCCGGCATTAAATCGATGTCGGAGATGTTTGCTCTTATATGACATTAACTAATCAAGACAAGCTATTTAAATGCGAGGTCTTATAAAATGTGTCGCTTTTTCTTGAGTTCGGCATGATTTCCTGCGGTTTTAATCTTCATAAGTTCCATCTGAAAAAAGTGGCTCTCAGGTCTGCTGCCTGATTCAATATTTATTACATTTTGTGCATGGCATTTCTCGGCCGGCTTGTTTGTTATACGCTTTTTTCGGTTCATTCTTCTTTTTTGTAGTATCAACAAGCCCGAGCTTCCATAGGATGGTTGCTCGGGCTTGGGTGTTGAGTTATTTTACAGCGCCTTTCTTTTTTATTTGGAGATTTGACGCAATCTGTGTGGGAAATAAAGTCGGTGGAAAATTATAGTTAACAAATTGTTGTTTAAAGGCGAAACGCTGCTTGTGAGAGAAAACTATAATTTAGCGGCGAGTGTTCCGCTTACTGCAACCCCAAATCGGGAGTCAAGGGCGGAGCCCTTGTCGCCGTCAGGCGAAACCTCCGCACGAAGTGCGGATACTCCGTGCGGAGCACGGCTACTCTGCGCGCTGGCGCGCAGTCAAAACGTTCAAAAGCGCTAAAGGGGTGTGGGGGAAAACAAGAGTAACATTCCCAACGCGCACCAATCAGGCAGAATCAGAATATTAGCAATAAACGCACTTGGTTTAGTCTTAACACACCGATTATGCTAAATACCTCTATTTGCCTGAATTTTTGTGGATTTTTAGAGGTTACCATATATATGAAAACTACCGTAATCGTCCACCATATCGACGACCTTGGACGTATCGTTATCCCTAAGGAGATCTGCAGGAATATGCACATTCGCGAGGGCACCCCATAGATAATATCCATCGTTGTTGCCGGTGGATATTTTCTTATAGATTTGTATATGTTATTATCAAATCTGGGCAATTTATGAAACAGTTTCCATAAAGCTATTGACTTTTTTTGTGTGATGTTTTATAATATTATTTGTAATGGCATTCAATTGTTGAGTGCTTCAGACAAACTAAAAAGGAGAAGATTTCATGCGAATGTTCAGTAAACAAACCATTGCGTGGCTGCTGCTTGCAGGTATGCTGCAGTCTTCCATCAGCGTTACTGCGCTGGCTGACAGCACTGTTCCGGAAGCGGCTGCGGTTTCGGCACATGCACAGGGAGAAACTCCGGAAAAAGCCGAGGAGGTTGTTCCGGCCGCCGCTGTGCAGGCTTCTGACGCAGACGAGCAGAACATCATAGTGCCTTCAGTGCTTGGCGTGCTGGTGGACAATGATAACGCCGACGCTGATGTACAGGGCAGCTTTGATGAGAAAACAGGCACCCTTACCATATCCGGCAGCGGAGTTGTTACCGCCGTGACAGCCAACGCACAGTGGGCTAAGTACAGATCGAAGATAACATCTGTTGTTATTGAAAATGGCATAGAACAGATCGGCGACAGTGTTTTCCAGAATTACGAGGGCATCACAAAGGTCACTTTCCCGAGCACGCTGACGACAATCGGCAATCTTGCTTTTTCGGGCTGCGTAAATCTTACTTCGGTGGCTATACCGGCCGTTGACGCAATAGGCAATGAAGCGTTCCGCGGCTGTAAGTCGCTTTCCAGCGCGACTATCGCCGACGGAGTTACCGCGATACCCGATTACTGTTTTGCAGGCTGCACATCCCTGCAGTCGGTCGCTGTTCCGTCCAATACCCTCAAATCTATCGGCAAATATGCATTTTCAAGCTGCGGTTCGCTTGAAAATTTTAATTACATTGTTAATGGAATCGTAAAGGAGAACGCTGTAGGTCTTTTTGAAATACCCAACGGAGTTGTGTCCATAGATGATTTTGCATTTGAAGCTTGTATCGGAATAAAGAGCCTGATCATCTCAGAGACTGTTTCATATATCGGCGGCTCTGCGTTCATAACATCAACAAACCTTAAGGAAGTTTCCGTTGCCGACGGTCAAACACCTCTTTTTATTAACGCAGGTGCATTCAAGGAACTCACAAATCTCACTACCGTTACGCTCAACCGTGCAACGTATCTCGGACAGGGAGCATTTGAAAGGACCGGCATTTCACGAATTTCGCTGCCGTCTACCCTTACTGAGATAGACAAGTATTGCTTCCGTGACTCTGCCCTTGAGGAGCTGACATTCGTGCCCAGCAAGCTCAAGATAGGCGAAAGCGCGTTCGGCAACTGCGAAAAGCTGAAAACCGTCGATATGATGGTATCAGAGGACGGCGTTGGTATCTATGATATTGGAAAGACCGCATTTGAAAGTTGTACCGCCCTGACTGAGATAGTTATCCCGTCAACCATAACTAATATGGGCGAAAAGGCTTTCCAGAACTGTACGTCGTTAGCCGATGTGACTATCTCCGAGGGTGCGCAGTACATAGGAATAAAGGCTTTCCTCAACGACCCTATCACAGAGATAACGATACCGTCAAGCGTAACTAACATGACGTCTGCGTTTGAAAATCATGCAATGCTCAGCAAGGCTGTCATCAGCTGCGCAGACGTAAGCTCTAAGGCTTTCAACGGCTGCAAAGTGCTCAGCAGCGTTAAACTCAACGACGGCGTAAAGAGCATTTCAGAAAGTGCATTTGCAGGCTGCGCTGCGATAACCACCATCGACCTGCCTGAAAGCACCACAACGCTGAAAAGCGGCGCGTTTTCCATGTGCACAGGTCTTGTTAACTTTAACGGCAGGAACAGGGTAGATCTTCATGCGCTTTCTGCGATAGGGACCAGCGCTTTTTCAGGCTGCTCCGCTATAAACAATGTGACCTGGGCTGACAGCGTTACAACAGTAAGCCACGGAGTGTTTAGCGGGTGTACGTCTCTCAGCAATATAAAGCTCAGCAACAATGTTACAATCATAGGCGATACTTCATTTAACGGCACTGCTTTAAAGGAAATGACAATGCCGGCAAGCCTTACCCAAATAGGTAAAACTGCTTTTGCAAGCTGCGTCTATCTTGCAAAGGTCGACATGACTAATTCGCCGAATATCGTCACCATTGGCGAAGGCGCATTTTCGGGTGATATCGTCCTTAATAACGTATCTCTCCCTGCAGGCGTTGTAAGACTGAACAATAACGTTTTCAAGGGCTGCGTGGCTCTTTCTGACATCTCTGTGGCAAGCGCGGAGGCCGGCACGCTGACCTATATCGGCAACAATGCGTTCGACGGCTGTAAGGTGCTCAAGGGCTTCAATATCCCCGGCTCCGTGACTAATATCGGTAACTACGCATTCAACGGCTGCGCAGTTATGGATATCAGCATTGAAAAGCCGGACGCCGATGTGACAGCTGTTACATGGGGCAATTATGCTTTTGCAGACTGCTCAAATCTGGGCAAGTCTTATATTATCCAGTGCCCCGACCAGCTCAAGGCGATTAACAACGGTCTGTTCAAGAACTGCGTTTCCCTCAGGATACCCAATGATTTCATACCCGAGAACGTGACCGCGATAGGCAACGAAGCGTTCAGCGGCTGCACGAACGATGAGTTTACGGGTATCATCATTCCCGCAAAGGTTGCCAGAATAGGCGACTCTGCATTCTATAACTGCAGGAACATTGAAAATGTTGATTTCCGCACGTCGGTTCTGACCACTATCGGCAAGGAGGCGTTTGCAGGCTGCGAAAAAATCGCGAATATCGTTGTGCCGGTATCCGTTACCACTCTCGGCGCCGGTACTTTCAAGGATTGCTCGGCTCTCTGCAGCGTAACGCTTTCGGGTACCCGCATTCTGGCAATACCCGACCAGACGTTCATGAACTGCTATTCACTGCACACTGTTGAGATGCCCGGTGGTTACTATAACACTAGCGGCGTGCTGCAGCCGTTCAGAACTATCGGTAAATCCGCATTTGCCGGCTGTCACAGCCTTGGCAGCGTTGAGATAAACGGTCAGAATACATTCGTTATCCCGCTTTCCACAACAGCAATAGGCGAGAGCGCATTTGAGGACTGCGATTCACTGAAATATATCGTTGCTCCGCTGAATGCAACTCTCGGCAAGAGGGCGTTTGCAAACTGCACGTCCCTGGAGACTGCGATAATCCTGTCCAACAAGCAGATGACTGATACATTTGCCGGCTGCGAGAATCTGAAAATATTCTGCTATCCCACCGCTAATTTAGTCATCAGCTATGCACAGAACAACTCGATAGAATATGAGTTCCTGGCAGGAAGCAACGGTACTTATATAGCAGTGCTCAAGCAGCCTGCAAACTGGACTGCAGCCAAGGTCGGCGACAAGGCTGTGTTTGTTACGAATGCGGTCTCCGACGGCGCGCTTCAGTATATCTGGTACATCAAGCTGCCCGGCGAGAAGGAATTTGTAAAGAGCAACACGACCGGTGACACGTTTACGATCAATGTTACAGAGGCTTCAGAGGGCACTGCAGTTTATTGCATGATAAACGAGACCAAGAACGAGGCTTCATCTGAGATCATCAACACCATCAATACTGAAACGGCTTATATCACGTCGATGACAACTCCTGTCATCAGCGATGTCACCAAGCTGGGTGAGATCAAGTGGGGCAAGGTAAGCAGCGCAGATAAGTATATCGTATACAGGGCGACTACCGAGAATGGCGCAAAGACCAAGATCAAGGAGATCACCGATCCTTCTGTCACGACCTATACCGATTCAACGGCTGCAGACGGCGCGACATATTTCTATTTCGTCACCGCTGTCAATAATGTTTCCGGCGTTAACATCACATCTGAGCCGAAGCGCGTCACTATTGATAAGGTACCGGGTATAACCACCATCACATCTGCAGTTTCCGGCGACGGTCAGGTATCGCTTGAGTGGAAACCGATAACTAAAGCAAGGCAGTACAGAGTGCAGCGCAGCACTGGCTCTACATGGCAGACGGTCGCGACCATCACCAGTACGTCATATGTTGACAAGGGACTTGTCAACGGTACCACTTACTCCTACCGCATCGTATGCAATGTGAACAATGTCTGGAAGGATCCTTCAGATGTCGTTAAGGTAACGCCTATGGGGGCTCTTGATGTTCCTGAAATCTCAGCTATAAACACGAATGGAACTAATGTCACTGTTTCGTGGAACAAGATAACAGGTGCGACAAGCTATCGAGTATACCGTGCGGACAGCACAACAGGTGCAAAGACCCTGGTAAAGACAGTAGGTACGCTTTATGGAACTGATACAACAGTAACTGTAGGAAAAACCTACTATTATTTCATAGCTGCTTACGATTCTTCCACCAGCAGACTGAGCGCTTATTCGTTACCGAGAAGCATAAAGGTCGAGAAAGTTCTCACTGCTCCCGAAATCACATCTGCAACCGCCAACGGCACAAGCGTATCCCTTAAGTGGAATGCAGTGACTGACGCGACAAGCTACCGCATATACAGAGCAGACAGCGCAACAGGCGCAAAGACCCTGGTAAAGACAGTCGGCACGCTTTATGGCACAGATACAAATGTAACAGCAGGAAAGACCTACTATTACTTCGTAGCAGCATACGACTCCAAGACTGGAAGACTTAGCGTTTACTCTGAGGCTGAGAGCATCACAGTATAAGCTCATGTCCTTTGGAATTACCCATAAAAAAATCCATCGGTGTTGCCGGTGGATTTTTTTATATAAAAGCTAGTAGAAAAATTAAGCGCTTAACAGGAAATTTGGAAAACTGGTCTAACTTTCTTGACATTGAACAGATTTTGTTATATAATGTATTTTGAAAGCAAATAAATTTTTGTTTGGAGGTAAGAACATGAAAGGTAAAGGCATATTGAAAAAATTCGTTGCATTTGCGATGGCTTCGATTATCGGAATTCAGAGTTCGCTAGCTTATGCTGATGAGGTTGAAAATGAGAAGAGTGATATTCCTTATGTAGATTCACTAGAAGATGATGCAGAACAAAATGAAACGCAACAAGTTAATTATATTGATTGGCTTAATAATATAGTAGGTCAGCCAATTAAAGGTGATGGCGAATGCCCGACGCTAATATATGCTTATATAAATGAATGTTTCGGTCGACATTATTCAACTCACAATGGAGTTAACGTTGCTAGAACTGTTTGCAATGAC
The DNA here is from genome assembly GCA_000432175.1 of Eubacterium sp. CAG:786. Taxonomy (GTDB): domain Bacteria; phylum Bacillota; class Clostridia; order Oscillospirales; family Ruminococcaceae; genus CAG-115. Next base: position 21,371 of record HF989468.1, on the reverse strand, counting down.
TTTCCTGATCTTTTTACTTTCGTTGAATATAGCCCTACCATGCAGTTGAAAATCGGGGATATCGTTTCTTTTGAAGGCGCTACTTACGGGCATGTTGGTATTGTGTTAGGCGTCGAAGGTGACAAATTTTATATGGCTGATCAATGGTCTAGTACTTCATATATTCATAGACAAACGATTTATCTTTCTAATGGAATATATGGCAGCTCTGGTCAATATAAACTAATAAATGCTGCTAGCCTGGTAACAACAACCACCCCCGACATCGACCCCGCAGTTCTGTCTGTCAAAGCAGGAACAAACAAAACAAATACTGATTTTTCCTGGACAAGCACCGAAACAGATGTAAACTTTGATGTTGTTATTTATAAGGATAAACTTTGGGAAGGCGACCCTGCGCTCCGCACGAATGTAGGAAGCAATCATTCGTTTTCCTGCCTCCTTGCTCCCGGAAAGTATTGCGCATATATTGATACGATCAGAAACGACACCGGCGTGCTGCTAATGAGCAATGTTGTGGAGTTCACAGTAACAATTCCCAAGTATGATTACACAATCGAGAATATAGATCAGGCAGAAACAGCGCTTTATCTAATATATAATCAGAATGAAAACACTGTCAGAGCTGGCAGGACGAAGCGCCAGATGATAGAGTATCTTCTAACTTCGTCCGACTACGCCGTGTTCGGTGGAGCTAACTGGCCTGTAGGCATCAACGACTATACGGACACAATCACCGATAACGGTCTTGCAGCGATAGACGGCACTACTACAATAAAACTCGACAGTAGTTCACGTGCACAGATTTCGTTTGGCTGGTTTGCGTCGGGTGTTGTGTATACACAAGATATATCACACACCAGCGCCAGATGCTCTAAAATCATGGATAATCCAGGCGCAGGAAACTACACTGTCGATTATGTCAGAAACCATTTCAAACAGAAATTACAGGCAGGCGAACATATAAGAATAGATGAGCTTTGCTCGCTGACTTTTGTTTCCTGTGATGACAACGGATTTTACTGGCTGGAATACGGCTCTGACGACGGAAGCGATGCTCATATAAGAATGAGATATGCTTCATATGATACATTTGTTTCATGGGTGAACAGTACTGGCAGGGCAATGTGGCACTACTATGTTGACCTTACCGATAACACGCCTCATTCAATAAGCAATGCAAATATTTCCGTAATAGAAAACCAAAGATATTCCGGTAAAGAAATAACACCTGAGGTTACGGTAACATATAACGGAAGAACCCTTAAAAAGAATGTTGATTACACTGTAAGTTATGCAAACAATATCAATGCGGGAACAGCTTCTGTTACTGTTACAGGTATTGGAGCATTCACAGGTTCAACGACTTCTAATTTTACCATTGACCGATTATCTATTTACTATGCACAGCTTCAGCGATTCCTAACCAAGGAAATCTATTATAATGGTTCGCCTTGCACTGTTCCTATTATTTTGGTCTACAACGGAACTACATTAACCGAGGGTAAGGACTATACCGTTAAGTTCACCAATAATGTGAACGTAGGTACTGCAGGAATTTACATAGACGGAATAGGTAATTTCTGCGATACAAGGACTCAGGCTTTTCCTATCCTTTCTAAGAATATAAACCAATGCACTGTCAATGCAGATCTGTCTGACAAAAACCATACTTCCAAGCCAATTACCCCTGCTGTTTCTGTTTTTGATCCCGAGAGAAACTGTGAACTTATAAACGGTGTGGATTTCAGTTTGGAATACACAAATAATATTGAGCCTGGAACAGCTTCTATAATTATAAAGGGTATCAATAATTATTCAGGTAATGTGGTCCTTAATTTTAATATTAAAAAACCAGTTCTTTCTGCTCCTACGATTACAAAAATCGCTTCCAATGGCAGCAATGTATCCCTGGAATGGAACAGTGTATCTGGTGCCACTAGTTACCGCGTATTCCGTGCAGAAAGTGCAAATGGTGCGAAAACAAGGGTAAAGACAGTCGATACGCTCGGCTGCACAGATACGACGGTAACATCAGGCAAGACCTACTATTACTTTGTAGCGGCATACGATTCCAAGACAGGCAGACTGAGCGCATATTCTAGACTGGAAGACTTAGCGTTTACTCTGAGGCTGAGAGCATTATAGTATAAGCGTCGAACCATATAAAGTCCTGAATAACATCAAATTCGCCCCTTTTCTTTCAGAAACAGAGAGGGGCGAAAGTTTTGCCGGAGTTATACGCTATATGCGTAATTCCCGTCAGAGCGTTTATCTACTTTTGGCGTGCCTGCCATGACAGGTCGCAGGTCCACAGCAGGAATATCCCCGGTGCTGCGTATCTGGTAGTAACGTTGGCATTTCAGCAGTTCATTTGCAGCGTCCACCTGACCGAACATCGTTCTTTCAGAGCCTATTTCCAACTTAGTCCATTTTATCTCCAGAACATCACCGGACTTTGCACCGGAGTTTATAGTAAACTGTGTGCGGACATACGCTGTGGTTTCCGGAAGATTTTTAATGGACACGCTGTTAAGTCCATTCTGAAGTTTTATCTTGTCTGATGATTTTATCACCGTGCCAGCTGAGTTGTATGCATAGATGACCATGTATGCATATTCGTTAGTCGATGCAATATTTGCGGTCAGCGTCAGATTACTTCCATGCAGGGTGCTTGAAACTGTCATCTGCTGATACAGCGCAAAAACGGTTGAAGTTATCGCATCAGCACAGCGAATGCGTACCCCGATTTCAAGCGGCGTTATCTCGAAGTAGCTCTGCGACAACCAGCAGTCCACTGTGTTTCCAGTAACGGTATACGAACTCTGTCCACGCTGATTAATTGCAAAATCAGGATTTGTCAAAAGGTTATCAGCATATCTAACGCTGTTGACATATTCCTTGGTTACGCCGCCGTCCGTAGACGACGGCTTAAAAAATTTACTGGAGCATCACTTCCGATAACAGTGACTTCGCTGTTTCCACAAAGCTCAAGACTTCTTTCAACACACGGAAAGACAATACTTTCCCCAGGCTGAATAATGACTGTGCCATCGTTGCCTTCAGAAAGTCCCTGTTTTGTGCAGGCGAGAATTTTTTCGGTGCCGTTGTTTTTGATGCAAGCATAGTCTCCTATGCTGCTAACTTTCTCTTTTCCGTTAAGAATGATGTTTTTAATTGACATTTTGCGTCTTCCTTAAATTACATTAGGGCTTGTGCCCTGATGATATATTACTGGTTTTTAAACTGCATTTTACTGCAAGCTATGGACTTTTGGCGCAATATGTGATAAAATACTAACATAAGCAGAATAATTGAAATAAAGCAATCGGAGGAAAACAAAGTGGAAAGACCTCTTAAAATATTCATGTGCTGTCACAGTCAATGTTACCTCGTGCCACCTGCGGTTGTACCCGTTCAGGGTGGCAGAACGCTGCATCCTTCATTGGATGGTATGTGTGGCGATGACATTGGCGACAGCATTTCCGAAAAGAATCCCTTTTACTGTGAACTTACGGTGCAGTATTACGCATGGAAGAACGAAGAACTATCAAGTTATGGCTTCTGCCATTACCGCAGATTTTTCTGTTTTGACAAAAGTATCCGTAAACCTTATAGAGTTACAGGTAAACCTTCTGAGAGAATTAAGTCACGTGCATTTATATCCGAGGATAAAATGCTTGAACTGCTAAAAGATTTTAATATTGCAACGGTGCGCAGCGAGGATATGGGTGTTTCAGTGCGGGAGCATTACTGCACCTCAAAATACCATTACAAAGAAGATCTTGAACTGTTTTTGCGTGTTCTTGAGGAAAAAGTGCCGCATATCATGCCATATGCCAGAGAATATCTCTCTCAGAACAGGCAGTATTTCTGCAATATGTTCATCATGGATAGAGAGCATTTTAACGAATATTGCAGTTTGCTTTTCCCTGTCTTAGAGGAATTCGACCGTCGCAAAACACTGCACGGCGACGCGCAATCTGATAGAACAGATGGCTATCTTGGAGAGCGTTTTGTAGGAATATACCTTTTTTATGCAAGAGATAACGGAGCAAGGATACTGGAACTTCCAAGATTGGACATATGTTTTCCGCTGAAAAAAAGGCTGCTGTGTAGGATATTGCCGCCAGAAAGTAAAGTAAGGTTTACCATAAAAAAATACATGAAGCATTTTTCATGATTAACAGTCGTTGGTTTTGGCAATATAAAAGTAATGTGGAGATGAAAATATTACCATGGTTTACGATTATCTTATCGTTGGTGCAGGTCTTTTCGGTTCTGTATTTGCACATGAAGCTGCAAAAGTCGGAAAGAAGTGCCTTGTTATAGACAGGCGTTCTCATGTTGCAGGGAACATATACACAGAGCAGATAGAAGATATAAATGTTCACAGGTATGGTGCCCATATTTTTCATACATCTGATAAGAAAATTTGGGATTATATGAATATGTTTGCGGAGTTCAATAATTTTATCAACTCCCCGATAGCTGTGTATCAAAACGAGTTGTATAATCTTCCTTTCAATATGAACACATTTTCGAAAATGTGGGGTATCAGGACTCCACAGGAAGCAAAAAATATTATCTCAAGACAGATAGCAGAACTTGAAATAGGAGAGCCGAAAAACCTTGAGGAACAGGCTCTTAAACTTGTTGGCAGAGATGTATATGAAAAGCTCATTAAGGGATATACTGAAAAGCAATGGGGACGTCCCTGTACGGAGCTTCCTGCATTTATCATCAGACGTATTCCATTGAGATTTTGCTATAATAATAACTATTTTAATGATCGTTATCAGGGAATTCCCATAGGTGGTTATACTCATATTATTGAGAAAATGCTTTCCGATGTTGACGTCCAGACAAGCACGGAATATTCTGGTTTTATCAGAGAAAACAAAAATATCGCACAAAAAACGGTCTTTACCGGTATGATAGATGAATTCTTTGATTATTGCTATGGTTCGCTTGAATACCGTTCACTCCGTTTTGAAACGGAAACTTTGGATTGCACTGATTATCAGGGGTGTGCTGTTGTGAATTACACTAACAGAGAGGTTCCATATACCCGGATAATAGAGCACAAGCATTTTGAATTTGGCACTCAGCCAAGAACTGTTATCAGTCGTGAATACCCTACTGAATGGTTGCCTGGTGCAGAGCCGTATTATCCGGTTAACAGCGCTGAAAACAATGCATTATTTGAAAGATACCTGAAGCTTGCCGAAAGCCGTAGCGATGTCGTTTTTGGCGGCAGACTTGGCACCTACGCTTACCTTGACATGGATAAGGTCGTGGCTTCTGCGCTCTCGGTTGCGCATATGGAATTGAACTGACGAAGAACTCCCGCATTCAATTTTGAAATGCGGGAGCTTTTTAATCAGCTTGTTTCTATCTGTTTTTCTTTGATGAATAAGCTTTTTATTTTGGGTTTGTTATTTTTCCATAGGAGTTTAAGCGTTTCAGTGAGGAACATGCAAAACAGTGAGGACGTTGTTATCAGTGATATGGAGATAACGAGTTCCTGTACAAGAGTAAGATCCATATTGGTTTCCCTGAGCACCCTTATCCACATGAAGTGGTTGAGATAGACTGATAGACTGAGCTTGCCGAGCCAGCTGAATATTAGTGAGGAGAACAGTTCCGGCGACCAGCTTAGTCCGCTGAAAGATATAGTGACTGCAGCGGCAAGCAGAATAACCGCAAAGAAATCCCAACGTGACCTCTCTATGAACATTGAAGCTACGACCACGGTAAGATAGCATCCGAATTCAGCAATGGTAAGGAGAGTTTTAAGTAATCTGGTGGGGTGAATGTTATGATTCTCCTTAGTGATGTGGGAACATATGTTGTGTGCGATGCATCCGAGACATATCATCGCCATAGCCCGGGTGAAATAAGGAAACATTCTGAATGTGTCGTTTGAATAGTCGAATGTGTCAAGATATCCATATTTAAGGCATTTTTCCTGCATGAAGTAGATCGTCACGCAAGGCACGATGACATTAAGAAACAGTTGCCTTTTAGCATGGAGCATTGGAAACAGGACAAGCATGGCAAGGAGCATTGCCGACAGATACCACGAGCTTTCTACAAGCCATGAGTTGATATCAACAAGCCCGGTTATCTGTAGCATGAGCACTTGAAATAGCGAGTCGCTAAAAACACCGGAAAATTCATCGGGCTGGAAGATAAGGTATAGAAGAGCAGAAGCAAGGTGCGCAAAAAGATATGCTGGCAGTATAGCTAACCACTTCCTGAGAATAAATTTCCCGGTGGCAATGCCTGTGTTGCCCTCGTAGTTAAGTGCGGAGCGCGCCATAAGAAATCCGGACACGATGAAAAAGAACTCAACGCCGATCGACTGTCCGTTGACCCAGTGATACTGTCCGGTGAGATAGGATGGGAGGAACATGGTGTGGCGCATTACGATCAGTGCCGCGAAGATGAATCTCCAGAATTCTATTGCGCCGTTGCGGCGATTGGTTTCTTTCATTAGTTTTCGTTATCCTTAACAGATTTTGTGGCGCTACGATCTGCGCCTGCGTTCCCAATTGTGTCGTAAATGGCATTCACCTCTACTGCGTTGGAACACTTGGAGTAAACAACTTCATCTCTGACCCTGCGGAATACGGAAAGGCGATATGTGCATAATGATGAATCAATAGGATATTCTGTGATATCTCCAGGAAGCTCGGATACGACTTCCCAGGAGCTATCAATGTTACGTTCCACGAGATAACCAGTTATCGGGATATTAGGCGTGTTTCCCCACGAAAGCAGCAGCCCATTTTCGTTGGTGGATATATTCAGCATAGGAGAGTAATCCGTAAGTTCCATTTCTGGTTGATTTGTGTCGTAGTAATAGAACATCGGTTCTGCTTTTATGCCGAGTCTTTCGCCTTGCTTCTGACTGCTGTCATATGCAGCGGCGGCATAAGAATACAGCTCTCCACTGATGACTGTCTGGTCTGTGAAGTGCTTTTCCCTGGGTGGCACCGCTTGTAGCAGTTCTTCATCACCATTGTTCACTCTGCGGAACGGCTGATAGCTTGTAGGCTCGCAGTTCCTGCAATCCCAGCTGAAATCCAGGCCCTGTTTTTCAGCGTCATACCTGATATTCAGCATAAAGCATGGTGTTTCCTTGACGGGCTGACGTGGATTATGCAGCCTTGCCGTTATCAGCATGGATAGTGCTGCACATAGAAGTCCTGCTGATACTGCCAGTCCAATAAGGTTGCTGCGTATTTTTTTATCCATATCTTATCAAAAGCTCCCTGCCCCACATTCTAGGTTGAATATAGGATTGATTTATTTCGTGAGCAATTCCCTTATAACGTTTTCGGCAATGTATTCCATATCGCTTTCACCGTATCGCTGGTCGATAGGGAGATATACAATGTCGTTCACCAACTGTGAAGTGCGCGGGTTTTCTGCATTTTTTAGTTCAGGCCATAGCATGGGGGTGTATATCTTTACGGAGTTCAGATATGCTCTGAGTCTACAGCCGTCATTGATGAACAGCGGATAGAAGAACAGTCCTGCATTCTCACGTGGATCGATTTTGTTATACACTCCCAGATGAGAATGGAGTATTCTGAAATTCTCAGCTCTGCGCTGCGAAGCGTAGTCGTAATTGATGTTGGACATCATCAGTTGAGTGCTCAACGTCATTCTGGCGGGTGGGGCGCTGTCAAGCAGCTCTTCATGCACCTTGCTTGTGGCATAGTACTGAGAGGCTGTGGTATTTATTCGCCCGATGATATGCGTCAGATCGCATTCTGCTTCTGGGAAACCAAGATTGGCGTATGCGTAAAGCACTTTTTCGTTGTCTGTGTAGAGGTATGCGCCGTCCGGTACGCCAAAATACTTGCGGCAGGAATATATCGTATCCACACCATCCACTGGCATACGGAAAAATGCCTGAACATTATCGACGATCATGTTGCGGAAGCGCACTTTCAGTGTAGAAATATCATCATTTGAGAGCTGACCGAAGTAGTTGGTGATGTAAACGCATTCGTCATCTCCAACTTCCGGAAGCACAGGCTGAAACATGTCGTCCAGATCGTATAGAACCATCTGGATTCCAGCCCTGCTGCAAGCTTCCCTCACTGTGTAACAGGAAAAATCCGGGACGTATAGTCTTGCAGGCTTACGATGTAGGAGTATGAACTCCAGCGCTGTGCGAGCAAGATTGAAGCGAAGAGCATTTTTGTGGTATTCTTCACGGGTGGGGTCGTTCTCCAGCCCGAAATAGCCGCCTATTTCTTTCACAGGGATCTCCTTAATGTTTCAGTTCGGAATTTGTTTAGATCAGCTCAATATTCAACCATTTATCAGAACTGGACATAACTCTATCAAGTTCCTCACGGCTGTCAAATCTCAGGAATATATCGCCAAGTGACATGTTTGCGCCAGTGAATGGCTTCACAACATCGCCTTCTTTAACAGCCTGGTCGATGACTTTGACATACTTTCTTTTTATTTCCGGGTCAATGTTGATTTCCTTAAATACTCCGCTTTGCCCTGGTCTTGCATGAATTACCATCTCACACCAGTGACCCTCGCAGGGTTTCTGTGTGACTTCTTCTGTCGGCATGCCAACAGCTTTCATTACTTCATTCCTGATGAGGTCAACGCCGAATGCAAGTTTTTGTATCTCGGCTATCTTGCAGCCGCCGCCACGGGGAGATACTTCCATAATATATGGCTTACCCTTGGCAACGCAGGTTTCAATGTTGTAGATACCTGTTCTTACATTGAGAAGAGTCATCAGTCGCTGTATCTCACATGTCAGGTAGTCCTGATGTTCCTGCTTCATTGAGGACGGCCAGATGATGTACGCTGGGGTGTATGGGTTAGCTGCCGTGCTGTCAAAAAGCTGGTCTGAATAGGTAACAAATTTCAGCTTTCCGTCAACGGTGAACGGATCGGCACTGGAGTGATATCCATCAAATTCCAGAAAATCCTCTATTATAAACGCGCCATCTCTTGCCTGGTCAAGGGCAGTGGTGATGGCTTGTGGCAGCTGCTCAGGGGAATCAACTCTCGTCACGCCTTTGCTGCCGGCGGAATCAACCGGCTTCACAATAACTGGCCAGTTGAAGAAGTCTGTGTCGTTGAGAGGTTCATCGGGGTTTTCATATCGCTTTGCGTGAGGGCAGTTGAAGCCGTTGTCGTGAAGAAAATTTCTGAACATTCCCTTATCCTGAAGCAGGCTGGCTGCCTTATATGAGCACTGGAAAGGCAGACCCATTTTCTCAGCAACATAAGCTGCAGTTACAACACCGGGGTCGCAGGCGAAGGACATAACACCGTCAACGTTAAGCTGTTGTGCAATTTTCAGCACTGCTTCCTTTTCTATGATGCTCACATTGTGATATTCGTCGGAATATTTGTGAGCTGTGTTGTCAGGCAGGTAATCGCATGTTATGGTGTAAATGCCCAGTTCATGGGCAGCTTCAATGACCGGCAGAAGGTATCTGCTTCCACCCAAAAGCAATAGTTTTTTCATTATGTCCACCTTATTAAATCAGTTATTCTCGAGAATGATATCGCATATTCTATCGACGTCCTCAACGGACAGATCGGCATACAGTGGCAGTGCGAGCACTCTGTCTGCAAAATAGTGAGAGAGCGGCGTCTTCTCTGCAGGATACTTTCCCTCATAGCATTCTGCGCTGTCAACAGATGGATAGAAGTATCTTCTGGCGAGGATATCGTGCTTTGCAAGTTTTTCAAGCACTTCTTCGCGTTTGAGCCTGTATCCATCGAATATTACGGGATAATATGCATAATTATATTCGACGCCTTTCTGTGGCTTTAACAGCTTTATCCCCTTTATGTCTGAAAGGCGATCGGTATAGCGGTCTGCTGCTCTTTTTCTCTTTGCTATTTCGCCGTCGATGTGACGAAGATTGCAGATTCCCATTGCAGCTTCAAATTCATTCATGCGGGCGTTGGTGCCGACATAGCCGATGGTGTCATTGCCAGTTAGACCAAAGTTCGTGATGTTGTTGATAGCTTTGAACCTTTCGGAGTTTTTGAATGCCAGGATACCTCCTTCAATGGTGTGAAACACCTTTGTCGCATGTGTGCTGAACATGGCAGCGTCTCCGAAATTGCCTATCCCGATGCCGTTTATCTTTTCACCAAAAGCATGAGCCGCGTCATAGATAACAAGCAGGTCGTGCTTCTTTGCAATCTTTTCGATAGCGTCAACGTGGCATGCATATCCGTAGACATGGGTCGCAACGATAGCACTTGTCTTATCGGTTATCAATGCTTCTATCTTATTTTCGTCTATTGTCAGGTCTGCCTCGTTTATATCGCAGAAGACAGGTGTGAGATGGTTTCTCACGATGGCATGTGAAGTGGAAATAAAGGTAAACGGAGAGGTTATGACCTCTCCCTTGATACCTGATGTCTGGATTGCAGCTTCAAGTGTGGTATGACCGTTTGCGCAAAGTGCGATATTCGGGACACCAAGGTAGTTTTTAAGCTGTTCTTCCAATTCATGATGGAGAGCGCCTCTGTTTGAAAGCCAGTGGCTTTCCCACAGGGGCTTGATTGTTTCGCAATATTCTTCAAAATCGGGCATAGACGATCTTGTAACAGGAATTTTAGACATGGTATTTTATCCTCCAGAATATATTAAATTTGCAGTCGCTTTCAGTAAGCGTGGGTGCGTTTTTTCTTTAATAGACTTGATTATTTCCAGGTCAGTTAACAGCGGTTTTAGTTTTCGGGTCGGCTTAACATATATGCACTGCTGTAAATGTTGGAGCTTGTTTTGATTTTATGACGTAATCTGTCACCTCGCCATTAGTGCGTTGTAGTTGATTTGCCTGTGGAGCTGACCTTGGAAGTGTATTCCTACTGGTACGACTTCAAACACAGCTTTTCTGCATTCTATTATTTTCTTTACCTGTTTGCGTACATTTTCTGATAGTATTTCTGATATTCACCGTTGATGATATGTTCCCACCAAGAACGGTTATCTAGGTACCACTGTATCGTTTTCTGTATCCCGTCAGCAAATTTAGTTTCGGGGAGCCAGCCAAGCTCGCTATTTATTTTGGTCGGGTCAATGGCGTAGCGCATGTCATGTCCCTTGCGGTCAGTGACGTATGTTATGAGACTTTCAGGTTTGCCGAGTGCTTTGCATATTATCTTCACAATATCAATGTTACGCATTTCGTTATGACCGCCGATATTGTACACTTCGCCAACCGTTCCGTTGTGTATTATCAGGTCGATAGCGCGGCAATGATCCTCAACATACAGCCAGTCGCGCACGTTAAGCCCCTCGCCGTAGACAGGCAGCGGCTTGTCATTGAGAGCATTTGCTATCATCAGCGGTATCAGCTTTTCAGGAAAATGATACGGACCATAGTTGTTGGAGCATCTTGAGATAGTCACAGGCAGCCCAAACGTGCGGTGATATGCCTGCACAAGGAGATCCGCACTCGCCTTTGAGGCTGAATACGGGCTTGATGTGTGTATAGGGGTTTCTTCTGTAAAAAACAGGTCGGGGCGGTCGAGTGGCAGGTCGCCATAAACCTCGTCCGTGGACACCTGATGATATCGCTTTATGCCGTACTTGCGGCAAGCGTCCATCATCACCTGAGTGCCGATGATGTTCGTTTTAAGGAATACACCTGGATCGTAAATGGAGCGGTCAACGTGACTTTCTGCTGCAAAATTCACCACTATGTCGGGAGATTCTTCTTCAAAGACCCTGCTCACGACCTCGCGGTCGGTGATATCAACTTTGCAGAAGCGGAAATTTTGGTTGTCCATTACTGAAGCGAGGGTCTCCATATTTCCGGCGTATGTCAGGCAGTCAAGGCACACGATTCGATAGTCCTTGTGAGTTTTTAGCATATAATGTATAAAGTTGCCGCCTATGAAACCTGCGCCGCCAGTTACTATAATCGTCATAATTCCGCTTCCTCCGCAAGTGAAATGATATATTTTCCATAATCCGTTACAGAAAGCTCCTCGCCCAGTTTGCGCATCTGAGCGGTGTCGATAAATCCTCTGCGCCATGCTATTTCTTCTATGCAGGATATGTAGAAGCCTTGCATTTCCTGCACGGTCTTGACAAAAGAGCTTGCCTTGTGCATTCCTTTAGGTGATCCGGTGTCCAGCCATGAGATACCGCGCCCCATTATGACGACGTCCAGTTTGCCCTGTTCAAGGTAATGGTTGTTGATAGATGTTATCTCTATCTCTCCTCTCGCAGAAGGCTTAACATTTTTTGCAACTTCAATAACGCTGTTGTCATAGAAATACAGCCCAGGCACAGCATAGTTGGATTTTGGCTTTTCAGGTTTTTCGTGAATTGCGATCACCTTTTGGTTATTGTCGAATTCTACCACACCGAATTCGCGAGGGTTTTTTACATAGCAGCCGAAAATGGTTGCACTGCCGTTTTCGGCTTTCTTTTTTGCACTGCCAAGCAACGCAGTAAGACTCTGACCGTAGAATACGTTATCGCCAAGTGCAAGGCATACGCTGTCATTGCCAATAAATTCCTCGCCGATGATAAAGGCATCGGCAAGTCCGCGTGGGCGCTCCTGGACAGCATACTGAATATTGATACCTATTCTGCTGCCGTCACCAAGAAGTTTGCGATAATTAGGCGTGTCATCTGGTGTGGATATTACTAAGATATCTTTTATGCCTGCCAGCATCAGAACAGACAACGGGTAATATATCAATGGCTTGTCGTAGATAGGAAGAAGCTGTTTTGAAACAGAAATAGTATTGGGATAAAGGCGCGTACCTTTGCCCCCTGCTAGAATAATACCTTTCACAATAACCTCCAATAATACTAATTTAGACACCTTGCCAACAATTAGCTAAAATTGTCAAAAGCGATAATTGAACTTTCGAAAATGAAACACTTATAAATTTATTATACATTATAATTCTTCATAAGTCAATAGCCAACTCTCAAATCATTTGATATGGTGTGTTCAGTTATGTCGTTTTGCCCTTGACAAAGGTGCCCAGTCATGATATAATATAAAAGAATGCGACTATATTATTAATGTGGTTTGGGAAGTGACTGCATGGATAAAGATATTAAAGTTAGTGTTATCGTTTTAGCGTATAACCATGAAAAATATCTTCCGCAGGCATTAGACAGCATAATTTCGCAGAAAACTGAGCACCGATTTGAGATACTGATAAATGATGACGCTTCAACAGACGGTACTGCACTGATAGCTAAGGATTATGCCGACAGATACCCTGATATCATCAGGTTTTTCAGGCAGGAGAATAATTTGGGCGGCACACGCAGCGGTTATGAAATGCTGATAAGGTGCCGCGGGGAATATATAGCAAGCTGCGAGGGCGATGATTACTGGTGCGATGACTATAAACTCCAGAAGCAAATAGAGTTTCTCGATACACACCCTGATTATTCCGGGTGCGCTCACGATATGATCATCGTTGATGAAAATGGAGTCCCGACAAAAAATCAGCACCTGAGGTGGATAAGCCGCAAGCGTGACTATTCGGCAAAGGATTTCAAGGGAATATTCCTGCCAGGACATCCCAATTCGATCATGCGCAGAAATCTATTCCTCAACCCTGATTACGATGGGAGTATTTTTTATAAGGCCCATCGAAATATTGGAGACAGGACAAATGCCTTGATATGGTCGGCTCTTGGAAAAATATATAGAATGCCGGACCGCATGGGTTGCTACCGCTGTGTAAGGAAAAAAGACGGCGCTAATCTCACGTCACAGTTGTATGTGAACAGCACCGACAAGCTTCGGGACGATTTCAGGTATACCATGACGCTTGAACAATATGCTGCCGACACTTTGAAATGTCCTGATATCAGCTTTGAATATCACAAAAGTGAGCTGTTTGTCTCGGCCGTGTTTGATGCCGCAAGAAAGCGCTGCGATGCAGATCTCCCGCGTGAAATTCTCAACTCCTGCCAACACAAGGCGCTGTGTGTATTGAACGCACCGGTACTGATCATGAAAAAGGCTTTTGAAAAGCTGTTAGGAAAAAATAGATAGCGAAAGGAATTTGAAGTCGGTATGAAATACTTGCATATCATGCTTGCAAATGGCTCTTCTACCTATAAATTCATTCGCGGATTGTTCGACAGTCTGCCACGTGAGGAGTTTTTTGAGCATGAGTTTATTATTTCGGAGACCTTGAATTATGTGGTCAAAAACGCGCCCAATCTCCTTGTATACAATTACGATAATATAAATTACCTTCCTATAAAGGGGAAAAAGACTGTCAGGCTTCGTCTTGAACTTATGAAGGAAAAAATGGAGCAGGCAGACCTTATTGTCTGGCATTCTCTTTTGCCAATGAACACTTTAAAAAAAGCAAAATTGGCGAATAAATACTGCTATAAATCAGCGTGGGTGACTATGATGGAAGACCGCGTGAAGCCCAATGTCAATTCAAAAGACAGGGGAGCAAAGAAACTCGCGAAAGAAAAAATAAAGTTCATGAAAGCTGTGAAGTACGTAAACTGTTCCGTTCCGTGGTTCATGAAGTCGTTCACACATGATTATGGTGAAAACAAAGTGGTCTCCGAGATACCTGTTCCCATTGATAGCAGATGTCTTGAGGCAATGAATAACTGCAGTTCTACACAGGACGATAAGCTTAGGATAGTTGTTGGGTATAACGGCAGAACTGCTAACAGGCATGAAATGCTTTTCAAAAATCTGAATTTACATCCTGAGGACGATTTTTGCATAATCATGCCGATGAATTTTGCTATTTATGGCGAATGGGGAGTTACTGAAAGCTGGCAATATAGGTCGCGTGTACTTGAAAATTGTGTGAATTACTTCGGCGTCGGGAAAGCGGTAAAGCTCCGCAGAAAAGACGTCCCCATTGAAGAGTACTTTCGTATGTACGCTTCGTGCGATATAGGTGTGTTCAACGATAACCGTCCTCTTTCAATGACACTGCTGTTTTATATGCTATATATGGGGAAAAAGGTATTTATTAAAGGTTCTAGCGTTCTTGTACCACGCCTTAGGAGCCTATATTTGCCAGTATATTCTCTTGCCGAGCTAAAGAACATGAGCGCACACGAATTGAAGGCTCCCACATGTGACAAGGATTTCCTCGATATGTATCGCATAGAGAAGCGCTTTGACCAGCCACTGACGTCGTTTGTCGAAGAAGAGTGCATAAATACCGTTTACAAGTGGAATAAACCATCTCTTCA
>HF989468.1:0-6109 GCA_000432175.1 Eubacterium sp. CAG:786 | reverse complement strand
TCTCTTCAGCAGGAGAACGCAAGCGAACAAGAAGATATATTGAACGAGCAGGACAGCGATGCTGATGAAAAGCTGCTTACAAATGTCGTTACAGAAGATAAAATAAAACATACGTCGCAGGAAATCTCTGAGGAACAGTTAGAGATATATTTTAAGCCTATGACCCTTGATGAGCAGGCAGAAATAAGTCGGCGCCGCGCGATTGGCAGAAGATGGCTTGAAAGGTATATGTCCGTTTCTAATACCATGGAACGTTGGATAGCATGGCTGGATTCAGTGAGAAATGACAGTGGCATCGAGGATAAATTCGATATGAATGTAATGGAGGGATTGGAACACGATGAACAAGCTTCCAGATAAGATCCCTGTCCTGCATATTGTTACAGCTGCTCCGCAGAACGCACGAGGACTGATGGAATTCGTGAATGCCCGCAATGATGACAATACGCACTATTTTCTGTTTGATAGCACTATTCAGATACTCAACCAGTGGCCTGAGTGGTGTAAGTACCAATATTGCGGTTTGTTCCTGCCAGGCGGTTCCAAGCTGAAAAGATATCGTTTTATCAAGCAGGTAATAGAAAGAGCCGATAAAGTCGTGCTCTATGGAATGTATTTTTCCAGAAAGATATATTACTTCCTGTTGCACTGGAATCCACAACTGTTGAAGAAATTTACCTGGATAGAATGGGGCGCTGATCTTTATGAGTGGAGATCGCCGGTAACAGGATTCATCAGCAGAAAGATGGATCAGATTGGACAGGAGATACGCGACCGTATCCCGCAGGTGGTGCTGACATTCCCGGTGGACGAGCTGATATTCCGTCGCAACCATGGCAATTTTGCAGAAACTATTCCACTTAGTCTGCCAAGTACTCGTCCGATGCTGCCGCGAATAGACGCAGCTTATGCTGAAAAAAAGACTGATAAGCTTAGAATACAGGTAGGTCATAACGGATTACTCTCTACCAACCAGATACGTACGTTGGATACGCTGTCTAAGTTCAAGGACGAGAATATCCAGGTTGTTATTCCGCTGGCATACAATATTGGCAACCTGAGCAACACGATAGATAAACAGGCGTATAAAAGTGCTGTTATTTCCGTTGCCAAGAATTACTTTGGCAACAAGGCTGTGCCCTTTGTCAATATGATAAGGCTCGATTATTACATGAGATATCTTTGGACAGTGGATATCGTGATATTCGATTTTAAGCGTCCTTGCGGTTTGGGAAACCTTTTCTTCATGATATACATGGGAAAAAAAGTTTTCCTTCCTGCAGATTCGGATTACTATAAGTTCCTGACAGATAACGGAATAAAAGTTTATGACACAAACCGTATCTCGGAGATGTCGTTTGAGGAGTTCTCCGCACCGCCAGAGCCGAGTGACCCTAGTTTCATAAATGACCTTTACGATTACGAGAAGAATATAAGATCATGGGAGCAGCTGTTCGCAACATGGACAGGCAAGGAGCTTCCAAATACTGATCAGGAGGCAGAATGAAAGATATAATCATAGTTGGAGCAGGTGGTTTCGGCAGGGAACTGCTAGAAGTCATCAAGCATATCAACCGCGAAAAGCCGACATATAACATACTTGGTTTTATCAACGATATCCCTGGCACGCTTGATGAATATCCTGCGGGAAAAGAATACAAAATACTGGGCACAATAAAGGATTGGCAGCCAACTGGCAATGAGGTTTATGCAATGGGTATTTCCTCACCGTCAGGCAAGAAAAAGGTTGCAGAGTTACTTAAATCAAGGGGCGCGCATTTTGAAACCATCATATCGCCTCGTGTTTTCGTTGCAGATTATGTGACGTTTGGCGAGGGTGTTGTCATAACGGCGTTCAGCGTGCAGGAGAATGCAAAGATAGGCAATTTTGTCACCATAGCTGGCTCAGTCGTTGGTGGTACATGCGAGATAGGCGACTATACAACTACGACGGCGTTTGCAAATCTCACAAATTCAAAGATAGGCTCTGGTGTATTTGTGGGAAGCCATGCAGTGATACTGAACAACATGAAGATTGGCGATAACTGCACCATATGCGCAGGCAGCATTGTGTTCAACAACATAAAAGCAGGTACCAAGGTATGGGGTAACCCCGCTAAAAAGGCGCCTTTCTGATGGATTACAGGACTATACGTTCTTTAATAATAAGCCATTAAATAATTTGGAGGAAAAACTATGACTAATCTTGAAAAGTACAACAATGCATTTATTGAAACTTTCGGCATAACTGCCGATAAGCTGGACGGGCTTGCATATCAGGCTATTCCCGAGTGGGACAGCGTAGGTCATATGCAGCTAATTGCAGCCATTGAGGATGCGTTCGACATCATGATAGACACTGATGACATCATTGATCTCAGCTCATATGAAAAGGGCAAAGAACTTTTGACAAAATATGAGGTAGAATTCTGATACTGCCTGTCGGATAAGGGAGAGTTTATGTTTTTTTATCGTCAAATAGAAAAGTACGGAGATGCGACCGCACTCATTTCTGCTGACGGCAAAAAGACCAGTTACAGTGAATTGACGACTGCGGCTGACAGTTTTGCAGCCGCAGTCGATTCGCATAGGTTGGTATTTCTGCTGTGCAGCAATAACATTGAGTCGGTTGTTGGATATGTCGCTTGTATGCGTGGCAGCAGCGTGCCTGCGATGCTCAGTGAAAAAATTGACCCGGCGTTGCTTGATGAACTGATGGAGAACTATCACCCATCATATGTTTGGCTTCCATCGCAGATAAGAGAAAGCGTTAATGGAGAGGTAGTTTTCAGCTACGGCAACAATGTACTGGTAAAAACGACGTACACGTTGGATTATTCTATTAGCAACGAGCTGAAGCTGCTCCTTACCACATCTGGAAGCACTGGTAGTCCTAAATTCGTTCGTCAGACCGAGAAGAATATCCAGAGCAACACCGAGTCGATAGTGGAGTATTTGGAAATACGACCTGACGACCGTGCCATCACGACTATGCCAATGAACTACACATATGGATTATCCATATTAAACAGCCATCTGTATTGTGGCGCAGCTGTTATTCTGAATGAATATACGCTGATGGATAAGCGCTTCTGGGCGCTCATGAAAGGTGAGCAAGCTACTACTTTCGGTGGTGTGCCGTACATTTATGAAATGCTGAAAAAGCTGCGCTTCGGCAGAATGGATATTCCATCGCTCAGATATCTTACACAGGCGGGTGGAAAATTATCTCCGGAGTTGGCAGACGAGTTTTCTGGAATATGTCGAGAACGTGGTATGAAGTTCATTGTTATGTACGGTCAGACTGAGGCGACGGCAAGAATGGCATGGCGTCCATGGGAGTATGCTTCGTCAAAATCGGCGAGCATGGGTATTGCTATCCCCGGTGGAGAGTTCTCACTGATAGATGTTGACGGTAATGTCATTGAAACGCCTGAAACTGTCGGGGAACTTGTTTATCGCGGAGATAATGTTACAATGGGTTATGCACAGTCAAGGCATGATTTGGCAAAGGGCGATGAAAACAACGGAATTCTTCACACTGGCGACATGGCAAAGCGTGACGCTGACGGGTTTTATTACATTGTCGGAAGGAAAAAGCGCTTTCTTAAGCTGTTTGGAAACAGGGTGAACCTCGACGAGGTGGAGCAGCTGCTTAAAAAGCAGGGTATAGACTGCGCTGTTGCTGGAACTGACGATAATATGGTGATATACATCACCGATGAAAGCAAGTTTGCCAAAGCGTCGGACTTCATTGACAACCATACTGCGATATCACACGGCGGTTTCAAGATCCAAGTGATACCCGAGATACCGCGTAACGAGTCTGGAAAAATACTGTATTCGGAGTTGAAATAATGTCTGTTTTAGATTATGATGCACTATTTGCGATACCGCCATATTCTCTTGATAAAAACGAGAAAAAGACATTGTATAGTAAGTGGCTGACAGGTCTGCGCGAGCATCACTGTGAAAAATGCCATCCGTACAGAAAGCTGGTGGAAAGTCTCGGTAACGATCCGGCGCTTCCAGTGCGGCTTTTCAAGGAATTCGACCTTAGGAGTTGTGGAGAGGACACCGTAAACAAGACAATGACTTCCTCCGGCACTACTGGTCAACGTGTGTCGAAAATATATCTTGACCGTGATACGTCTGCGCGCCAGACAAAAGCACTGGTGAAGATAGTTTCCGATTTCACAGGCAAAGCGCGCATGCCAATGCTCATAATTGATTCCAGTGCAGTAATAAAGAACCGGAACATGTTTTCTGCCCGCGGCGCCGGTATTCTCGGGTTTTCCATGCTTGGGCGTGATATCACATACGCACTTGACGAAAACATGCAGCCAGATTGGGACGTTATAAACGAATTCTGTAAAAAGTACGAGGGTCAGGAAGTGCTGCTGTTTGGCTTCACTTTTATGATATGGTTGTATTTTTACCTTCCGCTCAAGCAGGCAGGCAGAAAACTCCCGATCAAGGGAACCATGATACATGGCGGTGGCTGGAAAAAGCTAACCGATATGCAGGTGTCAGGTGAGCAGTTCCGCGAGGAACTGAAGTCGGTCACTGAACTTGACAGAGTGCTGAATTATTACGGCATGGTGGAGCAGACCGGCTCTATATTTATGGAATGTGAGTGTGGTCATCTTCATGCTTCTTTATTCTCGGATATCGATATCATTCGTCCAGAGGACTTCAGCACAGCAGCTTATGGAGAAAAGGGGCTCATAAAGCTAACATCGCTTCTTCCAACGAGTTATCCCGGACATATTCTTCTCTCCGAGGACGAGGGAGAGATACTAGGAGAGGACGACTGCCCCTGCGGAAGAAAGGGCAAATACTTCAAGATATACGGGCGCATAAAGGGCGCGGAGATAAGGGGGTGCAGTGATACCTATGAACGGCGTTAAATACCTTGTCGGCAGCGAAGATGTTCTGCCGAAGGCTGGCAGGGCGTTTTCAGACGGTGTGTGCGAGTTCCTTGCGGAGCTTTCCAGTGCACTTATGAAAGACCGCAGGGCTGCTGCATATCCCGATATTGTATCGTTCGCCTTTTTCTGCCGCAGGGCGAATGTTGCAGCTATCAGAGAAAAATACAGTGATGAATTGCGCTTTGGCAGAGGTTTGGCATTCCACATTGCTCCGTCAAATGTTCCTATAAACTTTGCATTTTCTTTCGTATTTGGGTTGCTTTCAGGCAATGCAAATATTGTCAGGGTGTCAACAAAGGATTTCCCACAGACTGTTATTGTATGCGATAAAATAAACAGTGTTATTGCCAAATATCCGGAGCTTTCTGAAAGAAATGCCGTTGTGTCTTATCCGGCTGATGACGAGATCAGTTCAGCTTATTCAAAATCGGCAGATGTCAGGATAATCTGGGGCGGCGACAATACCGTGAACCTCTTCAAGAAGATGGAAGTCAAGCCGCGCTGCATTGACATTGCCTTTTCGGACAGATATTCCATCGGAGTCATAAACGGCAGAGCAGTGGAACTTGCAGAGGAAAAGGAAATATCAAGGTTGGCAGAAGCATTTTACAACGATACCTACCTTATGGATCAGAATGCCTGCTCAACACCGCAGATGATTTTTTGGACTGAACCCTCGGAAGCATCAAAGCAACGTTTTTGGACAGCAGTAGAGAATTATGCTTCTCATAGGTATGAACTTCAGGCAGAGAGCGCAGTCAATAAATATACGCAGTTATGCCGCGATATTCTGAACTCGGATAGAAAAGTGCATTCCGAACGGAAAACAAGCTTACTGTACCGTGTTATTCCAGATAGTCTGCCAGATGATATAACCATGTGCCGCGGCACATGCGGATATTTCTATGAGCATGATATTAGCAGCCTTGATGATATAGATAGATATGTCACCCAGAAGTTTCAAACTGTATGCGCATATGGCATAGACAGGCAAGAGCTGTATGACTGGATAGTTCGCGCAGAACTCCCGGGGGTAGACCGTATCGTTCCTTTTGGAAAATCGCTGGACATCGGGGAGATATGGGACGGATATGATATTATTCGCTTCGGTTCCAGAATAGTCAGCATTGTTTAGGAGACCAGCTATGAAAAGTCAATAGACAAAAGCGCCAAAAATT
>HF989467.1:39178-43764 GCA_000432175.1 Eubacterium sp. CAG:786 | reverse complement strand
CGGTCGTTTCCTGACTTCCGGCGGTATGGGCACTATGGGTTATTCACTGCCGGCTGCTATCGGCGCAAAACTCGCTGACCCAACAAGAGAGGTCGTTGCGATATGCGGCGACGGTTCGTTCCAGATGCAGATGATGGAGCTTGCGACTGCAGTACAGCATGATGTCGCAGTCAAGGTCATCGTGATGCGCAACAACTACCTCGGCATGGTTCGCGAACTGCAGGAAAAGGCTTACGACAACCGTCTGATGGCGGTTTCGATCGACGGAAGCCCCTGCTTCACCAAGCTTGCGGACGCCTACGGCATAGCAAACGAACTGGTTGACAGTCCCGAAAAGATGGACGGCGCATTCCGGCGCATGATGGAGTCCGACAAGCCGTATCTCATAGAAGCGGCTGTGGAGGACTTTGAGAAGACGATTCTCTGACGGGGGTGCAGGCATGAAGCATACGATATCAGTACTGGTAGAAAACCATGCAGGCGTTCTTGCGAGAGTTGCAGGACTTTTCGCGCGCCGTGGTTTCAACATAGACAGCCTTGCGGTAGGCGTTACCGACGACGAAAGGGTATCGAGAATAACCATCGTCGCAGACGGCAGCGCATATACGCTTGAACAGATAGAAAAGCAGCTGAACAAACTTATCGACGTTATCAAGGTAAAGACCCTACATAACGACTCTGCGGTCACCCGCGAGCTTGTTCTCATAAAGGTAAGCTGCACCCAGAAGCAGCGCGCTGAACTCATCAGTATCGCTGAAATAGCAAAGGGAAAGATATCGGACATTTCGACAAACTCGATGACGATAGAGCTTTCCGACACCAAGCAGAATCTCGACACTTACGAAGAGCTTCTGCGCCCCTACGGTATCAAGGAAGTAGTCCGCACAGGCGCCATCGCCATTCAGAAGGGCGAAGCCTCCGTCAGGGTCTGACAAGTATATCCTCGCTCAAAAGGGCGTCGTATAATAATTCTTCAAAAGGAGATACAAAACAATGGCAAAGATTTATTATCAGGAAGACTGCAACCTGTCCATGCTGGACGGCAAGACCGTTGCTATCATCGGTTACGGCAGCCAGGGTCACGCACATGCTCTTAACCTCAAGGAGAGCGGCGTTAAGGTTATCATCGGTCTTTACGAAGGCTCCAAGAGCTGGAAGAAGGCTGAAGAGGCTGGTTTCGAAGTATTCACAGCTGCTGAGGCTGCAAAGAGAGCTGACCTGATCATGATCCTCATCAACGATGAGAGACAGGCTGACCTCTACAAGGAGAGCATCGCTCCGAACCTCACCGCTGGCAAGACACTCGCATTTGCTCACGGCTTCAATATCCACTTCGGTCAGATCGTTCCCCCGGCTGACGTTGACGTTATCATGATCGCTCCTAAGGGCCCGGGCCACACTGTACGTTCTGAGTACCAGATCGGCAGAGGCGTTCCCTGCCTGATCGCTGTTCACCAGGACGCTACCGGCAGAGCACTCGACACTGGTCTTGCTTATGCAGCCGGTATCGGTGGTTCCAGAGCAGGCGTTCTTACAACCACATTCCAGTGCGAGACTGAGACCGACCTGTTCGGTGAGCAGTGCGTACTCTGCGGTGGTGTAACTGCCCTGATGAAGGCTGGTTTCGAGACTCTGGTTGAAGCTGGTTATGATCCTCAGAACGCTTACTTCGAGTGCATTCACGAGATGAAGCTGATCGTTGACCTGATCTACAAGGGCGGCTTCAAGATGATGAGATACTCCATCTCCGATACTGCTGAATACGGCGACTACGAGATCGGCAAGCGTATCATCACCGAGGACACCAAGAAGGAAATGAAGAAGGTTCTTCACGAAATTCAGGACGGTACATTCGCTCGCAACTGGATCACAGAGAACAAGATGGGCAGAAGCCACTTCAATGCTTGCCGCCGCATCGAGAGCGAGCACCTGCTTGAGAAGGTAGGCGCTGAGCTGCGTAAGCTCTACAGCTGGACTGACGATATCGACGTTGCTTCCGGTACTGGCGCAGCTGCTCCCGCAAAGAAGGCTGCTCCCGCTGCTAAGAAGGCACCGGCTAAGAAGGCTCCCGCTAAGACCGCTGCTAAGAAGACCACAAAGAAATAATTCACTATCCCTGATAATAAAAGAGCTGCCTGATTTATTCGGGCAGCTTTTTATTATGCGCTTTCTCACAAAAAACGCGCCCCGATGTTTGTCGGAGCGCGTTTCAGTCACTGAATTATCAGATCATGCTGTCTTCCCAGCACTCAGGTGCTTCAAGGCCGAAAATCTTGACAACGGTCGGAGCGATGTTAGCCAGACCGTACTTGTCAGAAGGCTTGATCTCAAACTTCTGTTCCTTGTCGTAAATGATGAACGGAACAGGGTTCAGGGAGTGCGCGGTACGAACCTGAATTTCACCCTTCTTGTTCTTCTCAAGCATCTCGTCTGCGTTACCGTGGTCAGCGGTGATGAGCAGCGTTACGCCGTACTCGTCGCAAACTTCCTTCAGTCTTGCGAGAGCCAGGTCAACGGACTCAACGCCGATGACTGTAGCGTCCATACTGCCGGTGTGGCCTACCATGTCGCCGTTCGGGTAGTTGCAGCGCAGGAAGTCATACTTGCCGGACTTGATGGCTTCGATCAGCTTGTCGGTGATCTCTGCGGACTTCATCCAGGGGCGCTGGTCGAAGCTTACGTTATCGGACGGGATCTCGCAGTAGGTTTCAAGCTCCTCGCTTACCTTGCCGCTGCGGTTGCCGTTCCAGAAGTATGTTACGTGGCCGTACTTCTGTGTTTCTGAGATAGCGTACTCGTTGTAGCCAGCCTTTACGAACACCTCTGTCATGGTGTTGGTGATCTCCGGAGGATTTACCAGGAAGCGTGCAGGCAGCTTGAGGTCGCCGTCATACTGGAGCATACCAGCGTAGCAAACATCAGGCTTCGGACCTCTGTTGAAGTGGTCGAACTCAACCATATCGAACGCCATGGAAAGTTCGATCGCACGGTCGCCGCGGAAATTGAACAGAATAACGCTGTCGCCGTCAACGATCTTGCCAACAGGCTCGCCGTTCTCAGCGATAACGAATGCAGGCAGATCCTGGTCGCTTGCAACGCCAGTCTCTTCACGCAGGGTGTTCAGCGCCTCGATGCCGGAAGCAAACTGTCTGCCCTCACCGCGAACGTGGGTATTCCAGCCGCGCTCTACCATCGGCCAGTCAGCCTGGTAGCGGTCCATTGTTACCTTCATACGTCCGCCGCCGCTTGCGAGCTTGCCGTCGAATGTTGCGTCGTTCAGCTCAGCAAACAGTTCGTCCAGCTGCTGCAGATAGATCTGTGCAGTCTGCGGGGGAACGTCGCGTCCGTCGAGAAGCGCATGTACTCTTACCTTGGAAACGCCCTCTGCCTTAGCCTTGCGGATCATATTGAACAGGTGCTTGATGTTGGAATGTACATTACCGTCGGAAAGCAGACCGATGAAATGCATAGTGGAATTCTTGCCCTTGACGTTGGCAACGAGTTCCTTCCACGCGTCGGACTCATACATCTTTCCGCTCTCGATGCTCTCATTTACGAGCTTTGCGCCCTGAGAGTAGATCTGACCGCAGCCGATAGCGTTGTGACCTACCTCAGAGTTACCCATGTCGTCGTCGGAGGGAAGTCCAACGGCGTCGCCGTGAGCCTTTAAACGGGTGTTGGGGCAGTTAGCGAGCATCCAGTCGAGGGTAGGTGTGCGAGCCTCGCCCACAGCGTCACCCAGATGCGTCTTGGAGAAGCCAACGCCGTCCATTACTACTAATAATACGGGTTTCTTTGCCTTCATAGTTTGTTACTCCTTACTGTTTAGAGGATAAAAACGGAGCAGCGGTGAGCGCCGCTCCGTGTGTTTTTTTTGCATGTATGTTACAGACAGGCGCATTATGTTTCGTGTAAGAACACAAAACTTCAACAGCGCCTACAGCCGTATTTGCCGCCGGGCGTACCCGGCTACTTCACATGAAATGCGTAATACACAATAGTTCGTGTAAAAACCTGCAAATCACCAGGCACATACAGCCGTATTCGCCGCCGGGCGTGCCCGGTTAGCCTTCTACAGCTGCCTTGATGATAGTGGTGAAGTCAGCTGCCTTGAGGGAAGCGCCGCCGATAAGACCGCCGTCAACATTGGTCTTGGAGAGCAGCTCAGCAGCGTTCTTTGCGTTCATGGAACCACCGTACTGAACTGTGATGGTCTCTGCAACGTCTGCGCCATAGAGCTTAGCGAGGGTAGCGCGGATAAATGCGCAAACTTCCTCAGCCTGGTCAGCGGTAGCGGTCTTGCCGGTGCCGATAGCCCAAACAGGCTCGTAAGCGATAACGCACTTCTTCAGGTCGTCAGCGGAGATGCCGAAGAAATCAAGCTTGATCTGGCGGGCGATAACTTCCTCAGTGATGTTGCACTCGCGCTCCCACAGAAGCTCACCTACGCAAACGATGGGCTTCAGGCCAGCAGCCAGGGCAGCCTTTGTTCTCTTGTTTACGGTCTCGTCGGTCTCAGCGAAGTACTGACGGCGCTCGGAGTGACCCAGAACAACGTACTCAACGCCCATCTCAGCCAGCATGTC